>PNOG01000024.1 GCA_013824685.1 Coprothermobacter sp.
GGGGTGTTTGACGAAAGCCATGGGTGCTGTAAACTATCATAGCAACAGATATGCGGGGGTCCGGCCCTCGTTGGCGTCAGATGCAGCGCCGGGAACGGAGGCACTATTCCATGAACTGGGCAAACTTGACAGAACGTGCTCAAAAGGCCGTATGGATGGCACAGGAGTCGGCTAGCTCCCTGGGTAACGACTTCCTCGACACCGACCATCTCCTGATTGGTCTTGCCAAGCTGGAAGAAGGCATAGCGTATGAGGCTATGGTAGCCAGCGGCATCGATCTTCACAAACTGGTCGACTACGTTTCCGATCAGGTGCGAGGGGTCAAGCACAACAACTTCCTCGGCAGGAATGATGAGATCATCCTCACGCCAAGGGCCAAGAAAGTCTTGGACCTGGCTGAGCGCGAGGCCATCAATCTTGGGGACGGGTATATCTCTACGGAACACATCTTGCTTGCGATCGTTCACGAGGGTGGCGGTGTGGGTGTGCGAAGTCTGGAGGATGAAGGTGTCGATGTTTCGAAGCTCGTGAACACGGTTCTCTCGTTGCGTGGGACCGAGCACACGACGGAGTCCCCCCGCACGGGTCATCAGCCGCGGCAGCGCACCAAGACGCCGACGCTCGACCAGTACAGTCGTGATCTGACAGAGATGGCTCGTCAGGGTAAGCTCGACCCCGTCATCGGCCGTGACAAGGAAACTGAGAGGCTGCTTCAGATACTGTTGCGACGAACCAAGAACAACCCCGTTCTCATCGGTGACCCCGGCGTAGGCAAGACGGCCATCGTCGAGGGACTGGCACGGAAAATCGTTGCGGGCGAAGTGCCTGAACTGCTCAAGAACAAGCGTGTCATTTCGCTTGATATTCCAAGCCTTGTGGCCGGGACCAAATACCGTGGCGAGTTCGAGGACCGGATGAAGAAGTTTCTGGCTGAGATGAAGACGGCCGGCAACACTGTCATTCTGTTCATCGACGAGCTGCACAACGTTGTCGGGGCTGGGTCCGCAGAAGGAAGCTCCATCGATGCGGCCAACATCCTCAAGCCGGCGTTGTCGAGAGGCGAGCTTCAGACGATTGGGGCCACCACGCTTGGAGAGTACCACAAATACATCGAGAAAGACCCGGCACTCGAGCGCCGATTCCAGCCGATCGTCGTCAGCGAATCCACCCTGCCCGAGTCGATCGAAATCCTGAAGGGACTACGTGACAGATATGAGGCTCACCATCAGGTAACCATTACGGACGCGGCCATCGAGGCTGCCGTAAGGCTCTCCGTGAAGTACATTACGAGCCGGTTCCTGCCGGACAAGGCAGTCGACCTCATGGATGAGGCCAGTGCCAAGGTAAGGCTTGCTTCTACCGTTCCAAGCGACGAATACCGTCAACTGCAGGACGAGCTCGACAAGATCGAGCGCGAGAAGGACGACGCCATTCGTAACCAGGAGTTCGAGAAGGCGGCGGGTCTGCGAGACCAGGAGCGGGACGTTCACGACAAGATCGAGACGATGAAAGGCAGCGCGTTTTTGGCATCGGCTGCACGGGAAGCCGTTGTGAGCCCGGATGACATTCGCGCCGTTGTGGCTCTGTGGACCAACATTCCTGCCGAGCGGCTGGCTGAGGACGAACGAGCGAAGCTCCTGCACCTCGAGGACGCTCTCCGAACCAGGGTTGTCGGGCAGGATCAGGCTGTAGCGCTCATGGCAGAGGCTCTCAGGCGTTCTCGTGCGGGACTGAAGCATCCGACGAAGCCCATCGGGTCGTTCCTGTTCCTTGGCCCGACAGGCGTAGGGAAGACCGAGCTGGCACGTGCCCTGGCCGAGGAGCTGTTTGGCAGTGAGTCGTCGCTCATTCGCCTTGACATGAGCGAGTACATGGAGAAGTTCGCCGTGTCTCGCCTGGTTGGAGCCCCTCCCGGCTACGTAGGATACGAAGAGGGTGGACAATTGACCGAGGCCGTGAGGCGTCGCCCATTCAGCATCGTCCTGTTCGACGAGATCGAGAAAGCCCATCCGGACGTCTTCGACATTCTGCTTCAGATTATGGACGATGGACGTCTGACCGACTCGAGTGGAAGGACGGTCGATTTCCGGAACGCCGTCATCATCATGACGAGCAACATTGGAGGCGGGTTCAATCGGATGGGTGGCCTCGGGTTCAAGCTTCCCGGCGAGGCTGGTGAGGCAGAAGCCCACACAGCGTCCATGATGGATGAGCTCAAGCACAGCTTCAAGCCGGAATTCCTGAACCGGGTCGACGAGATCGTCGTGTTCAACCAATTGGCGGTCGAGGACATCGAGAAGATCGTAGCGATCCTGCTGAAGCGGGTAACCAGGGAGATCGAGGAGGAGGACATGCACCTCCAGTTCGGCCCCGAGCTCGTGTCGTATCTTGCACGCAAGGGCTTCAACCCCGAGTATGGAGCCCGGCCGCTGCTGAGGCTGATCCAGCACGAAGTGGAGAACGAGCTGTCCTACCGGATCCTGGAAGGGGAGTTCAAGCACGGCGATACCATCGTCGTGACGAGCGACGGCCAGAAGGTGGTCTTCGAGTCAGCGCTGAGAGAGCCTGCGCCAGCAGAATAGGCTGGAGTCATGAACCCGAAAAGCATACGCAATTTCTGTATCATTGCCCATATCGATCACGGCAAGTCCACCCTCGCTGACCGTTTTCTTGAGCGAGCCGGCTTCATCCTGAAGAACAAGGGTGATCAGGTCCTGGATCAGATGGACCTCGAGAAGGAACGTGGCATCACGATCAAGGCACATCCCATCCGCCTGACCTATACCGCGCGGGACGGGTCGCCCGTGGTGTTCAATCTGATTGATACGCCCGGCCATGTCGACTTCACCTACGAAGTCTCGCGCAGCATAGCCGCCTGCGAAGGAGCGGTGCTTGTTGTGGACGCGACACAGGGTGTCGAGGCGCAGACTGTTGCCAATACCTACCTCGCGCTGAATCACAACCTCACCATCATCACTGCCGTCAACAAGATCGATTTGCCAAATGCCGACGTGGACGAGACGAAACGGGAGATCGAGGAGATCATCGGATTCGACGCCTCGGACGCGTCACTTGTCAGCGCAAAGACCGGGCTCGGCGTGGATGAGCTGCTTCGCGTCATCGAAGACAAGGTTCCGAGTCCTTCCGGCGACGCCGACGCTCCTCTCAAGTGCCTCGTGTTTGACTCGCACTTTGATACCTACAAGGGCGTGGTCGTTCACATCAGGGTTTTCGAAGGGACCATCCAGAAGGGAGACCGTGTCCGGTTCATGGCCACCGGCAACGAGTTCGACGTCGTCGAAGTAGGCTACTTCGAGCTGACGCCTGTCGTGGCAGATGTGCTGACGGCGGGGGAAGTCGGCTACTTTGCCGCGGTGATCCGGGTTCCTGCCGAGGTCCATATCGGGGATACCGTGACGGGCGCGCTCCGGCCGACCGCAGAGCCCATACCGGGGTACAGGCCGGTGCTCCCGATGGTTTTTGCCGGGCTCTACCCCATCGACGCAAATGACTATGACGGACTCAAGTCATCACTGCAGCGGCTGCAGCTGAATGATGCTTCTCTCACGTTTGAGCCCGAGTCGTCGGGGGCCCTGGGTTTTGGGTTCCGGTGCGGGTTCTCCGGTCTCCTGCATCTGGAGGTCATCACGGAGCGCCTCCGCCGGGAGTACGGCCAGGACATTATCGTCACCGTTCCAAATGTGCGGTATCGTGTTATCAAGCGCAATACGGGAGAGGAGGTTCTTGCCGACAGTCCTTCAAAGTTCCCCCCGCTGGGAGAGATCGAACGCATCGAGGAACCCTTCGTCAAAGCCGAGATTGTCGTACCGCATGATGCTATCGGAGACGTCATGGAGCTCACCAACAAGCGCAGGGGCATCTATGTCAACATGTCCTACCCCGAGAGCCGGCGGGCGGTCCTGGAATATGAACTCCCCTTGTCCGAGATCATCACGGATTTCTTCGATCGGCTCAAGTCCATCACGAAGGGGTATGGAACGCTTGACTACGTTCTGGCGGGGTATCGCGAGGAACGGCTCGCCAAGGTCGATGTCCTGGTCAACGGAACGCCCGTCGACGCACTCTCGTTCATCGCGCATGAAGATGAAGTCCAGCACATCGCAAGGTCGATGTTGCAGCGGCTGCGCAAGTACGTTCCCCGGCAGATGTACGAAGTTGCGTTGCAGGCCGCAATCGGGGGAAAGATCGTAGCACGCGAGAACATCGTCCAGCTGCGCAAGGACGTCCTGGCCAAGTGCTATGGTGGGGACGTCACGCGAAAACGGAAGCTTCTGGAGAAACAGAAAGAGGGCAAGAAGAAAATGAAGCAGATCGGCAAGGTGAGCATCCCCCAGGAGGCGTTTCTCTCTATCCTCAAGCGTGAGTCGGACGACTAGACCAGTCGGCGTCTATTTCCACATTCCCTTCTGTCGCAGAAGGTGCAACTATTGTGACTTCCTGTCGACGGGGGGCGCAACGGGTGTTCCCGACGAGTATGTGGATGCTTTGCTTTCCGAGTGGAGACTGTGGGTTGATCCATTGCGCCGGCAGGACGTTGGTGTGCGGTCCATTTACGTTGGTGGCGGTACCCCTTCCCTCCTGGAACCCCTTCAGCTTCGGCGGCTGATCGACGGGGTGAGGTCTGCTGTGCCAGAAATGCCGGATTGCGAGATTACCATGGAAAGCAATCCGGACAGCCTCGACGTTTCGAGCATTCGGGCGTACGCCGGCGCGGGTGTCAACCGCCTGAGTGTTGGCATCCAGAGCTTCAGTGATTGCTCGCTGAAGAGACTGGGACGCCTGCACGATTCGGCTGGGGCGGAACGCGCACTTCGGCAGGCGCGGGAGGCGGGGATCAATAACCTGTCTCTGGACCTCATGTATGGACTTCCCGGTTCTCTGCCCGGTGAAGAGGTTGCCTCGTTGAGACACGCCATCGAGCTTTCTCCGGAGCACATCTCCTGGTATAACCTGACCCTGTCTGCCGGCACCCCGTTGGCCAGGTCCGTAGCTGACGGCCGTGAGGTGATGCCGGACGACGACACGGTTCTGGGAACGATGCGGGAGGGATGGAGCCTGCTTGCGGCGAGCGGGTTCGAGCACTACGAGATCTCCAATTTCTCCCACCCCGGTTTCGCCTCGCAACACAATCTGGGCTACTGGCTGTTCACCGACTACGTCGGGCTCGGCCTGGGAGCGTCTGGATTCGTGTCAGGCCGGAGATGGACGAATGTCAGCGACATGGCAGTGTATTTCGCTGCCGTTTTCGACGGCAGGCTGCCTTTCGACAGCGAAGAACGGCTCGAGGGTCATCTCCAGGAAGGCGAGTATGTTATGCTGCGCATGCGCCTGCCTGGCGCCGGCCTCGATTTCGCGGCCTTCGGCGACCTGTTTCGAGAAGACGCGCGCATCATATTTCATGACGCTCTTGCTCAGCTGAGGGACGATGGACTCATCAGTGTCCTGAAGGACAGGGCTGTGTGCACGCAGAAGGGTCTCGAATTGAACAACCTCGTGGCCGGGGCATTCATCTGAGGACAGCGAAAGCCCCGGCCCTGATGGCCGGGGCTGGTGGCAACGAGCGTCCCCTGTCAGTGAGAAACGTTGAACCGGAAGTGGGCGATCTCCTTGTTCTTCACGACGTAGCTCTCACCCTCTATTCGCAGCAGCCCCTTCTCCTTGGCGACCTTGAAGGAGTTGTCGGCTTTGCGGAAGTCATCCAGCGAGATGACTTCGGCCGCAATGAACCCGCGCGCGATATCCGTGTGGATCTTCCCCGCAGCTCCACGGGCGTGCGTGCCAGCTTCGATAACCCAGGCCTTGCACTCGTCTTCTCCCGCCGTGTAGAAGGTTTCGAGCTTGAGCAGCTGATATGCTCTGCCAATGAACGTGTCGATGACTGATCCGGACAGGCCAAATTCCTGAAGGAACTCGAGTTGTTCGGCGGCAGGAAGTTCGGCGATCTCGCGTTCCAGTTTTGCATCCAGCACCATGACCGTCGCGTCTATCTGGCCTGCAGCAGCAGTGAGAGCCGCCTCGAGGTTTCTGGCGGCGGTTTCGTCTGTCATCGTGATGTTGATGACATACATCACCGGCTTCAGCGTGATGAACGCGTAGGAAGTGAGCAGCCTCTTGTCTTCATCGGTCAGTCCGAGACTGCGCAGTCCCTTTCCGGCCGAAAGGCATACCTGGGAACTCGAGAGGAGGTCCCTCTCCCGTTCAAGCTGAGGCGTCATTTTCTCCTTCTTCATGCGTTCGAGCCGGTGTTCCACGATTTCCAGGTCTACCAGGGCAAGGTCCAGTTCGAAGCTGTCTATCTGATCCTTGAGGCTTGTGGCGGAAGGCACCTGCGTGAATGCGTCGAATACCTCAACCAGCGCCTCGACGTTCTTCACGTCTTTGAGCAGTTCGTTGCGTCGTGAAGCGTTTTCCTGGCCGGACGGAATGCCCGGAACATCGGCAAACTCGACGCTGGCGGGCGTCGTCTTTTTGGGCTTGAAGACGTCGGCCAGATAGTCCAGATCAGTGTCGCCGACGCCAACGGCGGCGAGATTCGTCTTGGACTGTGAGACCTGCGTGGTTCCTCTGGTCAGTGCTCCGAACAGCGTGGTCTTGCCCGTTTGAGGCAAACCGATTATTCCAATCTTCATTGGCAGCTCCTTCTCATGCGCTCGTTCATGCTTGCGGACTCTTGTTCAGTATACTTGAGTCATAAACGTGTTGCAAGGATCGGGAGGCAACAGGCCTCGTGGGACAGCAGGAACCTGGCAAGGACGGGTTGTCAGGTGTATTCCTCCTGCACCGACCGATTGACATCGTGAGGCTGACATCATACACTGTCGTCTCTGGAGACAACCTATCAGATGAAGATCAAGACGGTACGTGGAGCGCTGCGCGCTGTGCAGCGCAAGATAGTCGCTGGTCACAGGGAGACGGTGACGTACTCCAGTGAACTCGACAAGACCTATGGTCTGCTTGCGACGGACAAGGCGTGGTACATTACGCGCCTGCTCCGCAGCGAGGACTATGTCGATTTCGGGGGCCTGTTCCCGGAGCTCTCGAAGCAGATTGGCTGGACGAGAGGGGTAAGGCTCGCGAGGCAGGGCCTTTCTGCTGCCATTGGTGCCACTCGGAAGCTGCCGGTACACGGCACCGCGTCGAGCATCCTGGTGTTTGTGGACGAACAGGGAAGGTTCCTCCAGATTGGCCCTGCGACACTCATGGGGTTCTGTGAGTACATGGGACTCACGACCGGCCGCGGCAACAGCTGGTATGCCTTTCCGACGATCATCCTGAGCCCCGTGTTTGGCAGCGAGCGCGACACGGAAGAGCGGGCTGCCCTGCAGCGGGCGTCTCTTATCTCCCAGGTCAATAGTACGGAAGCTGATGAGGACACGCGCAAAGAGTACTTCATCGATGCCGTCGTCCAGCTTGGCCAGCCAGACGCGCAGGCAGTGCCGGACTTGTCCGTGTCTGGAGCGGTTCCGACAACTTCGTTCGACCAGTTCGATTTTGCGGGCGACGGCGCCGTATTGGCCGTGCTCAGCGAGATCAACCGAAACCTTACTCGCATACGCGAGCTGCTGGAGAAGACCTCATCGAAGTGAGGACCGGCCGCGCGCGGCACCTGACCGTCGCTGTGGCTGCCATCATCTCTGGAGCGGTGTTCCTGTCGGCTCGATTGCCCGTGTCGATGAACCCTCCGGGGCTTCGCGCGGTTGACGCAGCGTCCCTGGACGCTGTGCAGATCGCCAGCGATGCAGGTATTGTTCTTGGTTCGGGAGCAGCCGTAGCGGTGGAGTGCGTGGGCGGCGGCATCGAATTGGTAACGCCCAATCAGCAGATGATCGGGGTGTTGCGCGATGGGTCGCCTTCTACTGGAACATGGGACGTGCCATGGGCTTTCGGTCCAGTGAGACTTGTCCAGGTGAGTGAGAGAACGGTCGTTGTACGCGAACGGGTCCCGTATGATATTCGGTATGTGCCCGAGCAGTCCGCAGTCAGGGGGCAGGTGGTCGTGTGGACATCCGGCACGGGTGGGGTGCGCGAGCGTTCGTTCCGCCTCCTCTACGAGGACGGCAGACTGGTATCGCGAGTCCTGGTTTCTGACTCCCTGCTCGAGCCACCCGCCGGAGACGCACTGGCTGTCGGGAAGTCCGCCTATCGCGGTGGAGCGATGAACGAGTTCTATATGGAGGCCACCGCCTATTCGCCGACGGTTCAGGAGACGGACGGCGATCCGTGGACGACTGCCTCGGGGATGAAATCTGGGCATGGTGTGGTGGCAGTCGACCCGAAGGTCATACCACTCGGCAGCAAGCTCTATGTGGAAGGCTACGGGTACGCCATAGCCGGCGACACGGGCGGCGCCATCAGGGGCGACCGCATCGACGTGTTCTTCTACTCGTCTGATGAGACAGCGAGGTGGGGAAGGCGCTGGGTTCGCGTGTTCGTTCTCTCATGACGAGGAGGAAGTCCACAACGTGAACACGCTCACTCCAACTGCCCTTCGCGACTTGCTGAAACGGACGGGTGTTGTCCTGTCCAAACGCTTCGGGCAGAACTTCCTGGTCGACGGCAACGTCCTTGCTTCCATGGCCTCGCACTTCCCTTCAGATGAGAACGTGGTGTTCGTCGAGGTCGGTGCCGGGGCGCTTGCCCTGACCGGGATTCTCGCGGAGCGTGGCAAGCGCGTGGTTGCCTACGAGATTGACGAGCGTCTTCGCAAGGTCCATGAGGCCCTTCTGGTCGATGACCCTCTCCGGATGCGTATTGAGCTGAGGTATGAGGACGCCCTGGAGGCAGACTGGTGTGCTCTGGGACACGAGGGTGAGACCCTGGTGCTGATGGGGAATCTCCCGTATCTGCGGTCCTCTGAGATCGTCCTGAAGCTTATCCGAACTGACTGTATCGGGCAAGCCTGCCTGCTGTTCCAGCGGGAGTTCGCAACCCGCCTTGCCGCTCATTCCGGGAACGGGGACTACAGCTCACTCTCTGTCGTGGCCCAGACGTTCTTCGATATCAGGCGGCTGCTTGAGCTTTCGCCTGAGGTGTTCTTCCCACGTCCAGAGGTCAGCTCGACCTTACTGGGGTTCGTCAGACGTCCAAGCGGACTGGAGGATGCCGAAGTCGCGCCATTCATGCGATTTGTTCAGCAGTCATTCCTGCACAGGCGCAAGAAACTGGCCGACTTCTTCCGCCGACTCGGCGTCCCGCTGACGGGTGAGTTCGCCGAGACGTCTCAGCTTCGTCCGGAGGTCCTCACACCCTCGGAGTTCATCGACTTGTTTCGGGCGGTCTCCCGGGTGACTCGACGCTGACCAACTGCGTCCAGAGCGTTCGCCGTGTTGCCTTTTCCCCCATCGGGAGTAGAATTTCCCGGTAAGCTACGTCATCTCATTTCGGGAGGCATGCGATCATGAAGATTCAGAACGATGCACGTTATGCGAAGTCGGACGAGTGGGTACGCGTCGAGGGTGGCGTTGCAGTCGTTGGAGTCTCTGACTACGCCCAGGGTAAGCTGGGGGACGTCGTGTTTGTCGGTGACGTCGCCCGCGGCTTGATACTGAAGGCAGGAGACATCCTGACCTCCGTCGAATCGGTCAAGGCCGCCTCAGACATCTACTCTCCTGTGTCAGGCAAGGTTCTCGAAGTCAACCACGAAGTTGTAGCGAAGCCTGAACTCATCAACAGTGATGCATTTGGCGCCGGCTGGCTGGCGAAGATCGAGCTTTCGAATCCGGATGAGCTGAACGGATTGATGAGTGCGACCGACTATGCAGAGTACAGAAAGGAATAGGTTCTCGTTCATCCCAGCGACAGGTGATGAGCAGCAGGCGATGCTGCAGAAGATCGGCTTGCAGTTTGACGACATTGTCAAATGTTTTCTTGGCAACGCTTGCGTGGAAGGCGGTCTCGATCTGCCCGAAGGATTGACTGAGGATCAGATGGTCGAGGAGTGGGACGCCATGATGTCCCGGAATTCCGGTCCCAGGAAGGCTTCTCTTCTGGGTGCCGGGGCATACATGCATTTCATTCCTGCCGTCGTTTCACACCTTGCCTCCCTTCCGGGTTTCGTCACGGCATATACGCCATACCAGCCGGAGATAAGCCAGGGGACGCTGCAGTCCCTGTTCGAATTTCAGTCGTTCATGGTAGAACTCACCAACATGGAATTGGCCAACTGCTCGATGTACGATGGAGCCTCGTCGACCGCCGAGGCCATGCTGATGGCTCATCGCGTCAAGAAGGTGGACCGCGTGCTCGTAGCTGCCACGGTCAACCCGAACTATCTGGCCACGGTCCGGACCTACCTGGAACCACATGGGATTGCGGTCGATGTCGTCAGGATGGATGGCAACGGGCAGGTATCCATGGATGACCTGGAGTCACAGCTGTCTTCCTCGGCGTGCAGCGCCGTCCTCGTCCAGAGTCCAAACTACCTGGGCATCGTCGAAGACCTGGGTGCTATCGGAACGACCGTCCATGCCCACGACGCACTGTTTGTCGAATCCTTCACGGAAGCGATGGCGCTGGGACTGCTGAAATATGGTGTCGGCACAGGAGCAGACGTCGTCGCTGGAGAGGGGCAGTCGCTCGGTATGTCGATGTCGTTTGGCGGTCCGCATCTTGGCGTCTTTGCCACCCTGAAGAAGTACAACCGTGACTTCCCCGGTCGAATCGTCGGTGAGTCCATTGACACGAAGGGTCGCCAGGCATTTGTCATGACATTGAGAGCTCGCGAGCAGGACATTCGACGTGAGAAGGCGACGTCCAACATCTGCTCGAACCATGCGCTCAACGCACTGACGGCGGCCGTGTACCTCGGCAGCGTGGGTGAATCGGGATTCAGGGCACTTGCCTGCGAGAACGTTGCGAAGCTGGAGAAGCTCATCAAGGGCCTGGAGGCCACCGGGAACTTCGTCCGCGTTTTCAAGCAGAGTCCGGTGTTCAACGAAGTGGTCGTGGCCAGTTCGATCGCTCCCGAAGATGTGCGGTCCCGTCTGGCCGGCCTGCCGGTGTTCCCGCCGCTCGCTCTTGCTCGTGGCGTCGCCCCGGACGTTCAGGGGATGCCTCACACATATCTGGTCTGCGCGACCGAGATGCTCAAGGATAGTCTCCTTGAGCAGGTTCTCGGCGCATTGAGCTGAGGTGGTGGAAGATGACCCTCTATGAGAAGAGCGTGGCAGGTCGGTCAGCATTCTCGTTTGGCTTCGAGGAGGACCATGCTGCGGCCGAAACGTGCATCCCTGAGTTTGCCCGCACTGCGATGAAACCGTTGCCACAGGTCAGCGAACTTGACCTCGTGCGCCATTTCACGAATCTGGCCAGGACCAACTACGGCGTTGATACCGGTTTCTATCCCCTCGGGTCGTGCACGATGAAGTATAACCCCAAGATCAACGAGCGAATGGCCGCTGATCCAAGGCTCACCGTGCGTCACCCGCTGGATGACGCCATGGACAACCAGGGCGTCCTGCAAATGGAGTTCGAGCTGAAGGAGTCTCTGCGGGAGATCACGGGTATGGACGACTTCACACTTCAGCCCGCTTGTGGCGCCCATGGCGAGCTCACTGGCATGCTCATCATCCATGCCTGGATGCGTGACCACGATGCCGGCCGTACGAAAGTACTGATCCCCGATTCTGCCCACGGGACGAATCCTGCATCGGCATCGATGGCGGGATTCGAGGTCGTGACCGTGCCCTCCAACGAGCGAGGCGGGGTCGACATGGATGCGTTGGACAAGCTCA
The DNA here is from genome assembly GCA_013824685.1 of Coprothermobacter sp. Taxonomy (NCBI): domain Bacteria; kingdom Pseudomonadati; phylum Coprothermobacterota; class Coprothermobacteria; order Coprothermobacterales; family Coprothermobacteraceae; genus Coprothermobacter; species Coprothermobacter sp. Next base: position 11,754 of record PNOG01000024.1, read on the forward strand.
TGGATGGTACGGTGGCGGCCATCATGCTGACCAACCCGAACACCGTGGGCCTGTTTGAGGAGAACGTCACGCAGATTGCCGAACTCGTGCATGCCCGTGGAGGTCTTCTGTACTATGACGGGGCAAACCTCAATGCTCTCATGGGGCTCATCCGTCCGGGCGACCTGGGGTTCGATGTGATTCACCTGAACCTCCACAAGACATTCTCCACGCCGCACGGCGGCGGAGGTCCGGGTGCTGCCCCTGTGGGCGTCAAGGAATTCCTGGCCGACTATCTGCCGATTCCCCTTGTCGTATGCAGGGACGGTCAGTATGCCCTGGATGAGGATAGACCGCATACAATCGGCCGCGTGTCCGGGTTCTATGGCAATACCGCCGTACTCGCCCGCGCCTACGTGTACATCAAGATGATGGGCCGGGACGGTCTTCTGGCGGCAAGCCGGGCGGCAGTCATCAACGCGAACTACGTCAAGGCACTGCTGAGCCCGTACTTCCCGCCCGCCTACGACAGGCCTGTCATGCACGAAACGGTTCTGAGTGCGAAGGGCTACGACAAGTATGGTGTCACCCTGCTCGACATCGCCAAGCGTCTCATGGACTATGGATATCATCCCCCGACGATCTACTTCCCGCACTTCCCACCGTATGCAGAAGAGGTCATGATGGTCGAGCCGACCGAGAGCGAGAGTAAGGAGACGATGGACTTGTTCTGCGACGCCCTCATCAAGATCAGCCAGGAAGCGAAAGAGCATCCGGACCTCCTGCTCTCTGCTCCACACGATACCGTGGTCACCCGCGTCGATTCGACGTACGCAGCTCGCCACCTGGTCACGAGTCATCGTGACAAGAAAGGAAGTTGACTGAGTGCTGAACCTACGTGAGACAATAGACCGGCAGGTCAGTCTTGCGCTCGGGGACCTCCTCTCTGCGGAGGAGGCCCCTCTTGCGCTCTGCTCGCTGTCCCGCCCCGGTTTTCTGGACTACACGCTTTCGCTTCCCATGAAACTGGCCAAGACGCGGCACAAGGCACCCGTTGCCATAGCAGAGGCACTGCAGCCTGCTGTCGCAGGCATGGCCTGCGCAGGACTCGCGGAGGCAGTCGCCCCCGGCTACATCAATATTCAGCTTTCGGATTCGTTTGTGGCCGGTCAACTGAGTTCCATGCTTGGTACAGATCCCGCCATGCTGCTCCAGAAGGCGGGGAACGGCCAGAAGATCGAGGTGGAGTTCGTGAGTGCCAACCCGACAGGACCCCTGCACGTGGGCAACGGCCGTGGAGCAGCGCTCGGATCGGTGCTCGCCACCCTTCTGGAGACCCAGGGATATGATGTGGATCGCGAGTACTACGTCAACGACTATGGGTCGAAGATGAAGCTCTTCACGGAGTCGATAGCGCACTACCTCTTTCCGATGATGGGGCTGGAGCATGCCATGCCTGATGAAGGGTACCATGGGGCATATGTGCCGGACCTGGCCCAGGCCATTTATGATCGACAAGGGTCGGAGCTGCGTTCTATGCTTGAAGAACAGCGCCTTGCTGCCATAGAAGAGGACGGGAAGACCCTTGTGCTGGCATCGATTCGCCAGGCACTTGAAGAAATGGGAGTCTCGTTCGACACCTGGTTCTCGGAACGGTATCTCATCGAGAACGGATGGAATGATCGCGTTCTTCAGCAGTTCCGGGATCGAGGTGTCGTCTATGAGAAGGACGATGCCGTCTGGCTGCGCTCGACCGATTTCGGCGACGACAAGGACAGGGTGCTTGTACGGCGTGATGGAGAGCCGACTTACACACTCACTGACGCGGCCTACCACTTCAACAAGTTCCATCGCGGGTATATCAAGAGCATTGATGTCTTTGGCGCGGATCATATCGGGCATATCGTCCCCATGCAGGCCCTCATGAAGAGTCTCGGACTGCCCGATGACTTCCTGGAGGTCATCATCTACCAGATCGTGCACTTCCTGCGCGGTAGGCAGCGTGTCGTCCTCTCCAAACAGACAGGCGAGATCATCGAGCTGGCCGACCTCGTACGTGAGGTGGGCAAGGACCAGGCGCGCGTTTTCTTCCTCCTTTCGTCGGCCGACTCTGAGCTGGAGTTCGACCTTGAGGTTGCCAAGGAGAACTCACTCGACAACCCGGCATACTATCTCAAATACACCTATGCCAGGCTTTGCAGCGTGGAGCGTCAGGCACGTGGTATCGGAGCTGTCGTCCCTTCCGTGGCAAGCCAGGTTGACGTTTCGCGGCTGAAGACTTCTGAGGACCGTGAATTGGTGAAGTGCCTGCTGAAAGCGCAGGATGAGGTCGATGATGCCGCAAGGACGAGACAACCCCATCGGATCCTGTATCTCGCAAGTGAGCTTGCCAAGTCGGTCAACGCATTCTATCAAAAAGAAAAGGTCATCCAGGAAGACGCAGGCCTGGCACAGGCCCGCATGCTGCTCGTGCTGGTCTCACAGCGTCTCCTGCAGGCGTATGCCCACGTTCTGGGCGTCACTCTCCCCGAATCAATGTAATTGAGCTCCCCGCGTCTGTGCGGTGAGCACGAAGTGAGGTATGCATGAAGAATATCCGTAGACTGCGGCTTGAAGCGTTCATACGTCGTAGCGTCGAGGGTCAGCTGATCATGATGGACGACCCCGACCTGCGACTCTTGACGGTGACTCACATCGAGCTGTCGAACGATACGCGCTTGGCGAAGGTTTACGTTTCGAGTCTGTCGAATGACGAGAGTCATCAGAAGGCCCTCATGGCAGCCCTGTCCAGGGCCTCGGGCAAGTTTCAGCAGAGGCTGGCGACGGATGTCTCGATGCGTTTCACCCCCCTTCTTTCGTTCCATTTCGATCAAGGGTTCGTGAAGGGGACTCAGGTTGTCGAACTGCTCACTGAGCTCGAGAAGAACGAGAAGAAGGATCCCGCGGATTCATGAGGGGCGCTGGTCTCGACGTCATTGCATCGAGGATTCGCGATGCGAGTGATGTCTTTCTGTTCACCCACGAGTTTGCCGACGGCGATGCTCTGGGCTCCGTGGTGGCGCTTACGCTGTATCTGCAGGCAATGGGCAAGAGTGTTCATGCGTTTGTTCCTGGCAAGATCCAGAGTGTCTACCGGTTTCTTGCAACAGATGAACTGCTGAACACCATGCCCGCTATCCAGGCCACGGCTCATATTAGCGCCGCGCATGTGACGTGTCTCAGCGCAGATGCCGCCGATGTCGACCGTCTGGGTGAGTGGAAATCTCTGTTTCTCTCCGGGGCAGAGCGTCTGGTGATCGACCACCACGATACGAATACAGGCTTTGGCGAGGTGTTCGCCATCGACGGTTCGGCCAGTTCGTGCTGCGAGGTTCTGTTCGACCTGTTCAACGTGATCGACCCCCAGCTTATCGACGCCAGGATCGCATCCGCGCTCTATACCGGTCTGGTTGCGGACACCGGGTCATTCCAGTACGCCAATACGAGGGCTCTGTCCCTGGTGCACGGAGCTCAGCTGGTCGAACTGGGCGCGTCACCCGATGAGATCTCCCGTAGCATCTACGAATCCAAACCATACGGAAGCGTACGACTCATGGCTGCTTCCGTGGCAGTCTCGCGCCTCATGTATGGCGGGCAGGTGGTCGTATCCTACGTGACGCGGACCATGCTTGAGGACTCGGGCGCGCTGGATGAGGACACGGAAGGCATCACAGACGAATTGCGGCGAATTGCAGGAACAAGAGCGGTCGTGCTGTTCAAAGAGGCATCAGATGGCTCGGTCAAGGTCAGCTTCCGCGGGAAGTACGGGTTCGACGTCAAGCGCATAGCAACCGCGTTTGGCGGCGGCGGTCACTTGCTCGCCGCCGGCTGCACCATCACGAGTGACCTCGGCGAAGCCGAAGTGCGCATTCTCGCGGAGCTGGACAGGTACCTGGGGCCTTCTAGAATTTGAAACTTGTGCTGATGTCGTAGACCACCGGCACGTGGTACATGGTCTCGCCGGTGAGCATCTTGATGATTGCAAGTACAGAAATGAGCCCTGGCAGGAACCAGAACCAGCCGGCCACGAACCTGATCAGTGGAATGCGGCCCAGAACTGCGAGGATGACTTCCAGGATCAGCACAACGAGTCCTTGCGCCAGATGCAGGCGGAAGAACTCGTTCTTCTTATTGGAAAGAAGCGGGATGAGCCAGAGGATACCCAGATAGCACAGAATTCCAAAGACCAGATCGTTGTTGACGGTTCCACTCGACTGCTGCTCCACGGTCGTCCACCCCCACACTAGGATATCAGCATGCTACCTGATGGCGAAGCTGTGTCAAGGGTTTTTGACGCTCATGAGCGCTGAGGTGGGGCAGGGATTCAGATACTCCTGGATGCCGCATGCATGGCAACCTGTGTCACGGCACGTCGGGAGACGCTCGCCCTTCTCTGCCGACAGGTAGTCCTCCCGGAGGAAGTCTGTCGAAACCCCGGCATCGATGATTTGCCAGGGTAGTTCACTCTGCAGAGGAATACTGCGATACAGGAAGTCAGCGGGGTCGAGGCCTGAGGCGGCAATGGCCTGCCGCCACACATCAAACCTGAAAGACTCGCGCCAGGCGTCGAATGTCGCCCCGTTCTTCCAGGCTGTCTCGATGACCTGACCGACTCTGCGGTCGCCCCGGCTGAGAAATCCCTCGAGGAAGGCGATGCGCGGATCGCCAAAATCGATATGGAGCTTGCCCTTGAAGGCTCTGAAGCCTTTGCGGAGGTGATCGATCTTGGCATCGTACACCTCAGGCGTATTCTGGGCACACCATTGAAACGGCGTATCAGGGCGAGGCACGAACGGGTTGATGCTGAGATTGATGGCGATGTCCCTGCGGAAACCTTTGCCAAACGTGGTGATGCGGCTCACCAGGTCAACCATGGCATCGAGGTCCTGCTCCGTCTCAGTCGGAAGGCCGAACATGAAGTAGAACTTGACGAGATGCCAGCCCTTGCCAAAGACGGTCCGCAGCGTTTCAAAGATCGATTCTTCCGTGATGTTCTTGTTGATGACGTCGCGGAGGCGCTGGCTGCCAGCTTCGATGGCAAACGTCAACGAACCTTCGCGTGTCTGCTTGATCTCGTCTGCGAGATAGCCGGGGAAGTTGTCCATACGGAGTGACGGGAACGAAATGGCCACCTTGTGCTCTTCTCTGTACACGCGCACGAGTCTGACCAGCCCCGGCAGATCACTGTAGTCCGTGCTGCTCAGAGACAGCAATCCAACTTCTTCGTAGCCGGTGTTGGCGACGAGCTGCTCAAGCTGCTTCTGGATGGATGCCAGTGATCGCTCCCGGGTGGGGCGATAGGAGATGCCGGCTTCGCAGAAGCGACAGCCTCGCACACATCCACGGAACAGTTCGATGACGCCCCGGTCATGGACGAGCTCACGATACGGGACAATAGGGCTGACCGGAGCAAATGCGTCGTCGAGGCTCTCGACAACGCGCTTGCGCACGGTCGCCGGGACTCCCGATAAGATGGGTTCGGCGACAACGTATGGCGCACCGCCAAGGGCAGAGCGTGTTTTGTACAGGGATGGGACATAGACACCCTCGACGCCGCGCGCCAGTGTTTCCAGCGCATCGTGACGGCTTGCTCCGGTTGCGCGCGACGCTGCAAGATTCCGCACGATTTCCGGCAGGAGGTCTTCGCCATCGCCGATACAGAATGCGTCCACGAAGTCGGACATGGGTTCGGGGTTGAACGTGCAGCTGCCGCCGGCAATGACGATCGGCCACTCGGTTCGATCCTCCGACCGTACGGGGAGCCCGGCCAGGTCAAGCATGTTGAGCAGGTTCGTATAGACGAGTTCCGTACCGAGGCTGAAGGCAATGACATCGAACGAGCCCAGCGGCTGGCGGCTTTCGAGAGAGAACAAGGGAACCTCGTGCTCTCTGAGCCAGGCCTCCAGATCGTGGAACGGGGCGAACGCGCGTTCCACGACGACACTGTCGATGGCGTTGAGAAAGTGATAGAGGATCTGGATGCCGTGAGACGACATGCCGACCTCGTAGAGGTCCGGGTAGCTGAGCGCGACCCGAAAGCGACCCTCCCAGTCCTTGTGGACGGCATTGAGCTCATTTCCTGCATATCGAGACGGGCCTTCGAAGCGTTCGAGAGAGTGCATATCCATGCTAGAACCTCAGTTCGTCGCGGGTGCGGTAGACGCTCACGACGATCGAGGCGGCCGCAACCTGCGTGAGCAGGGAGGATCCGCCATAGCTGATAAACGGCAGTGGGATGCCGGTGACGGGCGACAGCCCGATGGTCATGCCCATGTTCACGGCAGCTTGCAGAAACCACATGGCTCCTATGCCTATGACGATGTAGCGAGCGAAATCATCGGTCAGCGATCGAACAATGAGAAACGTTGACCAGAGGAGCATGACGAAGAGAAGAACGAGCAGCGCACTGCCGGCAAACCCAAACAGCTCTCCGACGAGAGAGAAGACGAAGTCGGCATACTGGACAGGCACAAACGAAAGAGGCGCCTGGGTGCTTCCTTTGATGCCACGACCCCAGATGCCGCCTGATCCGGTGGCTACGATCGACTGGATGACGTTGTAGCCATCACCGAGCGGGTCTGCCTGTGGATTCAGGAAGGTCTCGATGCGTGTACGCTGATATGGCCTGAGGCTGAGCCACACACCGCCTGCTGCAAGTGCCAGGACCAGTCCCAGAACCAGCAGCTGGCGGCCGGTGAGCCGGAAATGAGCCAGCATGACGACAGAGATCCCGAGCAGGAGGCTCGCGGATCCCAGGTCCGGTTGCTTCATGACCAGAAGAACGGATGGCACGACAGCGGCCACGACAAGGAGAATTTTCAGGCCCGTGTTGAGCTTCTTCTCGGGGAGCGTCAGGATGAACGCGACGACAAGGATGATGACCAGCTTCTGTATCTCACTCGGCTGAAGGCCAAATGACCCAATGACAGGGATCCAGCGCCGTGAACCGTACATGCCGCGCCCGACGAACAGCACTGCCACCAGCAGCCCTGTCTGAATGACGTAAACCGGGATCGTGAGAAACCGGAAAACCCGGTAGTTCACGAATTGCAGCATGACTGCAATGGCCACACTGAGGCCAAGCAGCAGGAGCGTCTTCAGAAAATAGGAGTAGAAACTGCCGAAGTGCCCAAGCGTGTACCGCTCTGCAAGGCTTGCGGCATAGAACGTCGCCAAGCCGAACCCGATGAGGAGCACGACGCTTGTGATGAAGACGAGCGGAAGGCGATGGGGCTTCACAGGGCGTTGCTACTCCAGAAAGCGTGTTTCGACGTTCAGCCGGCCTTGAGTGGCGCTCGCCACGTAGTAATGACCGCGCATGCCAGCCGGGGCCAGATGAAGGACGGCGCTTGCCTTGCCGATCGAAAGTGAAGTGCCACCAGCGACCTCGAGGCACGTGATGATCGCATCCGAAGTCCCCTGGGTGCCAGCCAAGACGGTTCCCCTGATGGCGCCGAACACGAAACAGGAACGCATGGTCTCGACGCGTGATCCCTCGAGAACGGAGCCGACCACGACGACATCCTTGGTCGTCTGAATGACTTCGCCTCTGATGAGGTCACGAGCGATGATCAAGGCTGTCTCAGGTGGAGGGGTGCTCTTCTTCGATTCCCGTATGCGGTAGTTGGTGATGCCCAGGTTGTCGCCCACGACCTTCCGCAGATCCTTTTCCAGCTTGGTCAGCGTCTTGAGGCCGCAAGCCCGGTTTTGCAGGTCGACCCTGAGCTTGAGCTGAGGAAGGATCTGATGCTGGGCGGCTGCTTGGACAACGAGCACGTGCGAGGCTTCCTTCCACGTTGCCTTGGGATTGACGAGAGCCAGGATTTCCGTTTGGTTCCCCTTGAACACGACGGTGTTTGTCGGACTAGTTGCTGACATTTTCCCCTCCGTACAGATCAAAGTACTGCTGCAACATGCGGTGAACGAGTGGAGCCATACTGGTACTGCGCTCGTAGGGCGAGTTCTCGAACATGAGAAGGACCGCTACCTGGGGATTGTCCATCGGTGCGAATGCTACCAGCCATGTATGGTACAGATTCAGCGTACCGGTTTCGGCCGTACCGGTTTTTGCGCAGACCTCGATGCCCCCGACTTGAATGCGTGTCATTCCGCCAGTCTTCGAAACGAGATTGAGGCCTTTCTTCACGGTCGCCAGCGTGGCCACGCTTATGCCGAGTGTGTCCTGAACGACAGGTGTCGTCAGCGTCTCCGCTTTGGTGATGGGGTCGACCGAAGCCTTCAGGAAGTGAGGGCGCCAAAGAGTCCCGTTCATCGCGATCGAACTGAAGATGGAGATGTTGCGGATAGGCGTTTCCAGCATGTATCCCTGGCCGATGCCCATGTTCATCGTATCTCCTTCGTACCATGGTTCGTTGTACCTGTCGAGCTTCCACTCTGGTGTCGGGTAGAAACCGGTCCTCTCGCCAGGAAGATCGATGCCGGTGGGCTTGTCGATGCCAAATCTGCGCGCGTAGGTGGCCAGTGTCTCGATACCAACCAGGCGGGCAACGGTGAAGAAGTAGCTGTCGCAGGAGTCGGCATAGGCCCTGTAGATATCTTCGTTGCCATGGCCACCTGGCCAGATCCAGCACTTGAACAGCCGTCCTCCGACCGCCAGCCCTCCACCACAGTAAATGATGGTTCGGTCCGTAATGGTGTGCGTTTCCAGCCCCGCCGTTCCGGTGACGACCTTGAACGTGCTCGCCGGGGGGAATGAACCTGCAATGGCCCGGTTGAACAGAGACCCTTTGACGGACCACGCCTTCCAGTCTTCGGTGGAGATCCCGGAGATGAACTTGTTCGGGTCGAACGTGGGCGCGCTTGCCAATGCGAGGAGGTCTCCGTTGCGTGGGTCCATCATGATCGCGGCACCCTGGTTGCTACCAAGAAGCTCTTCGCACGTCTTCTGCAGACGGGCATCGATGGTCAGGATGATACTCTTTCCAGGTGCAGCGGGCTTCTCCTGCAGCGTTTTCACGGCTTTGCCGCCGGCATCCACTTCGATGAGTTTTTGACTCTTCTGGCCGCGCAGCAGTGACTCGTATTGCAGCTCGACGCCTTCCTTGCCGATCGTGTCCTTCATGACATAGCCGTCAGCTCGCAGCTTTTCGAGTTCAGTTTCGCCTATTTCACCGGTATATCCGAGGACATGTGCCGCCAATGTTCCCTGGGGATATGATCTCCTGGTCGACATGACGAGCTGGATGCCAGGCAGGTCTGGTTCCTGTTCCGCAAGCTTCAATGCAACGGGTTTGCTGACGTTGCGAGCGACGGTGATGGGCGTGAACGGCCCGACGCCGGCCTCTTTCACGATGCCCTTGAGAGTCTGAAGCTTCGTGCCTGTCAATTGGGCTACGATGCCCAACTCCTGGTCAGCGTTCTCGAGGTCGTAGGTTGTCACGACGATGTCGAACGAGGGGACGTCGGTTGCGAGAACGATCCCGTTCCTGTCGCGGATTTCGCCCCGTGGGCCTGCCGTACTGATGATGCGAAGACGGTTGTCTTCCGCGACTCCTGCATAGTAGGTGCCCTTGACGACCTGCAGAAAGTAGAGGCGGGCGATGATACCCAGCAAGATCAGCGTGAAGACAACGGTAACCGCAAGGAATCGCCGAGTTTGCCGGTACTGTTGTAGCTTATCCATGACTCTGCTCGAGTGGCGAACGCCTGAGGAGGTAGCGGGACCCCGCGAGCCCCGTGACGGCTGCCGCGACGAAATACCAGAAGAGGGCCACGAGACCGGGAGCAGCACTGCCTCTGGCGAAGAGGGCGAGAAGGATTGCCACGACCGCATAGGCGCCCGTGAAGGCTATGCGAGCCAGACCAGGTGCAAGCTGCTCGATGTAGGGCGAGGTGCCCGTGACGAGCAGAAGCAGCAGGGCAGTCGGCAGCCCCCGCGACTGGCTGAAATATGAAAGAAGGAGTGTGTTGAAGAGTCCGGCAGCAACGCCGAAGGGAGTGGGATGACGTACGCTGTAATAGAAGACGATGGCCGCCGCCACGAGGAAGCCGAAGGCTCCCGCGCCCGGGGCATGCAACGCAACGCTGCAGAACAAGGCAAACACGAATGCTTCCATGGACAGAACCCCTGCCAGGATGGCATACTGCCGTTTCAGGTTCATTTCGAGCCCTGTGTGACCAGAAGGTAGCGTGTCGCCCAGACGGCTGCAAACGGGCGCAGGACGAGCCGTGTCGCGGTGTCGCTGGTCAATGTATCCACTCTGCCGATAGGGATGTTGGGAGGAAAGGTTGCTGAGCTGCTGGAAGTGACGACGATGTCACCCGCCTGGAACTGGGGCAGTGGTGAGATGTATGACAGTTCACAGTACTCTCCGTCGGTGCCCTTGATGAGCACATCCTCCCCGGTTCGGCGGTTGATGCCGGAGATGACGCACCTGCTGTCGAGCAGCGGGATCACTGTGGCAGTGGATGTGAAGGCGCCCCGGACCTTGCCATACACGTAGGCTTGGCCGGTGAAGTCTGCGACAAACACTCCGGCGCCGTCGGTTACCCCGAGGGCTGTTCCGTGGTCTATGAACACATCCAGAGAGCGCATACCCATTGCTCTTCCCGTCACCTGGGCAAGGACACTCTTGACCGGCAACTGTTGTTGGACCGACAGCTGCGCTTGCAGCTGTTTCAGTTCGTCGTGATCGCCGAGAGCGAGACGAAGTCGAGCATCGAGATACTGGTTCTCGCTGCGGAGCGCCTCGTTCTCAGCGTAGACACCTCGGGCAAACGCCAGGGCGTGCCCATATGCAGCCACACTGTCAGTTGCTGCGGAGACAGCCCTGCCAAGCGTCCGGGCAACGCGTTGGACTCCGCTGAGTGCAAGGCTTCCAAGCGTAACCCCATAGGACGCCAGTCCGATGATGGTTGCCAGCGCAAGGAACAGCGCTATGAACAGAAGGCTGGTGGACCTGCGGGTAGGCTTCCGTACCGGACCGGGCATTCGCTATATCAGAACCTCGTGCAGCAAATCGTAGTTTTCGAGGACCTTGCCTGCGCCCTTGGCGACACACTGCAACGGATCCTCTGCGATGGTGACGAGAATGCCCGTACGGGTGGAGATGAACTTGTCAAAGCCCATGATCAGCGCGCCACCGCCCGACAGCATGATGCCGCTATCGATGATGTCCGCCGAGAGTTCGGGCGGGGTCAGCTCGAGTGCCGACTTGATCGTCGCGAGAATCTGCTCCAAAGGTTCCTTGAGTGCGTCGCGAATCTCCTCGCTCGTGACTTCGACCGACTTTGGCAGGCCATTGATCAGGTCTCTGCCCCGTACTTCATAGGTCTTCTCGCTTTCGAGCGGATATGCCGAACCAATGGCGAGTTTGACTTCCTCGGCCGTCACATCTCCGATGAGCAGGTTGTAGCGGCGGCGGATATGCGTTGCGATGGCTTCTGTCATCTCGTCGCCTGCAATGCGCAGTGATCGCGATGTGACGATACCCTTCATCGAGATGACCGCCACCTCGGCGGTACCGCCGCCGACATCGACGATCATGACTCCGCGGGCGTCAGCGACGGGGAGGTCGGCGCCGATGGCGGCTGCCATGGGTTCCTGGATAAGCTTTGCCTCTCGCGCACCAGCGTTGAGGGCTGCGTCAATGACCGCCTTCATCTCAACTTGGGTGATACCGGACGGGATGCCGACAAGCACACGTGGACGGGCAAAGAGACCTGTTCCGGAGGCTTTTCGGATGAAGTATTCAAGAAGCTTCTCTGTTACCGTGAAGTCTGCGATGACACCGTCCCTCAGAGGACGTGTCACGGTAATCGACTGGGGCGTGCGCCCCGCCATCTTCTTGGCGTCGTTGCCAACGGCAAGCACAGTCCCGGTCTTGGCATCGGTCGCCACGATGGTAGGCTCGCGGATGACGACACCTTTGTTCTTGACATATACAACCGTGTTTGCAGTACCAAGGTCTATTGCCAGGTCTCTAGAGAAAAATGCCACGAATTACCTCCTCACATCAACATGCAGCTCAGTACACAGCGCGTAGAAATCACTCATCGTGAAACCGATGATCGTGTCCATCGGCCCGTCAGTTCGTTCAATGAAACTTGCGGCCAGTCCCTGGATGGCGTACGCACCGGCCTTGTCCCGATATTCGGGGTTGCTCAGGTAAGCCTGTCGCTCATGCTCGCTCAGGCGTCTCATGAACACGCGCGCCATGGATATTCTGGCAGCTTCCGCCCTTTCGGGCATGAGCACAGCTGCCATGGCAGTAATAACGCGGTGTTCGCGCCCTTCGAGCAACGCGAGCATATCGCGAGCTTGAGCTTCATCGAGCGGCTTTCCCAGGATGCGGCCTTCACAGGCGACGACAGTGTCGGCGCCAACGACTAGCCCAGCGTCCACACGACCACTTCCGGATCTTGCCTTTGCCAGTGCGTTTTGTGCTGCAGAGTCCTCGGGTGCGGCGTCCAGCATGACTTCGTCCGTGTCAGTCTCCACGACCAGAAACGGTATACCCCAGTCGGCGAGCATGTGAGCTCTGCGTGGCGAACTCGAAGCCAGATAGAGGTTCATATGAGCGTCGAGAAGAAGAGAAACAGCAGTGCAAGCCCCGCAGTCCCCAGGTTCATGTTGAGCGTGAAGCCCAGTCGCAGCTCCATGAAACCAAGCTGGAGGGTGAATTCGGGAACGCCAAAATGGAGACCCGCCCGCATGAAGGGGTAGTACGCGCCCAGTACTTCGCCCAGCACGGATCCAAGGATGGCCCCCACAATCACAAAAGCTATCGATATCGTTCGTTCTTTTCTTCTCACCGCTGCTCCAGAGGTACACTGCCATGAAGGGCTCGGTCGAGTCGAGTCAGAACGGCAAGCGACACACCACCGATCAGATATCCGGCCGCTCCGCCCGCCACCACCAGCACCGGCAGATAATACCATAGTGTACCCACAGTATTGGTAATCAACAAGAGCAGGTATTGCGACACATTGTTGCAGACACCTCCTATGGTACTCACGGTCGGCAGCCCAATATGCTTCCCGAACGCCTTCCGCAGGATGACCATGACGATGACGGCCCCGAGACTACCACTGAAGGAGAGCAGCGAAGTGATGGTCATCAGATTCCCCTTCATGATACCCGTGGCCAGGACTCGCAGCACCACGAGTGCGACAGTCGCGAGGCCTCCGTACATCTCCAGACACAGCATTGTGCTTATCTGAGACAGTCCCAGCTTGGCGCCCGGCAGGAACGACAGTGGAGGGTCGAAGTAGTTGATGACGATCGCAACGGCGGCTAGCAACGCAAATCGCAGGGTATCCCGCGTCGTACAGCTCTTCCTATTGGGCGAGAGCATCGATGCCGGTCCCTTTTCGTTCGATGGTGATGACCATGCGGTTGGGTACACAGATGATCTGGTCGCCGGGGCTCCGGGCCGGAACGGTATGCACGCAGATGTGGTCCGTACACGTCGATTCCGTGACTCGGATGGAGCCCTTTCCATCAGTTGCGATCACGAGTGGCCCCAGCACACCCGTTATGTGCAGCGTTTGGGGTTCGCGTGACATTAGATCGACCGTCGCGACGACCTGGCCGTCCACGCGGATAGTTGCCACGGTGCCGCGTGTACGGTGCGTGACGATCCAGAAGACAACGACAAGTGCCATGGCGGTGAGGATGACTACCGCGGTGATTCGATCACTCCGCTTCATTGAGCAGTTGTGGGCACGAAGGTAATCGGCCCAAGTGTGGACCGTGTTCCAGCAGCGTCGACGATGACAATGCCGACGGCCCCCTGGTTCTGGGCCGCTGGGAAGAGCGAACGCTGAGTCTCGGCTGTTGAGCAGAAGAAAACTTTGCCCAGAGCATCACCGACGGCTCCGTGCATGGATTCTATGTCTGTGATGACCGTGACGCTCTGATTGAGGGTCCCCGGGTATCCCGTCGATGGGTCGATGATGTGACAGTATCTTGTGCCATCCCGCTCGAAGTACCGCTCATAGTCTCCGGACGTAGCCACAAAGGCATCCCCTGATTGAACGTAGCCGATGATCCCCTGGCCACGCGGATCGCGAATGCCGATCTTCCAGTCGTGCTTTCGACCGCCGCTATACAGCAGGAGGTTGCCGCCGAAATCGACGATCACCTGTCGGGGCTGGGGTTTGACGGTGTGGAGGTATTCCTCCATGACGTCCAGCGAGTAGCCCTTGGCAATACCGCCCAGGTCGATGCGGGCCCGGGAGTCTCGAATCTGCACGGTGGTGTCGGAGAGCGTCAGCTGATCTGAGTGAGAATAGGCGAGCGTATCCGATATCTCCTTGGCAGCAGGGACTCTGAAATCCTTGGTCGAGAAGCCCCAGAGCGATGAGACGGGCGAGATCGCTATGTCAAACGTCCTACCATGGTCGATGGTTTCCACGGCTATGGCGGCTTTCAGGAGCGTTGCATATTCCGGTGAGACGGACACCGGTCCTTTGCCGGCGGCCGTATTCACGCGAACCGTCTCGGACCCGGACTTGTAGTAGCTGGTCAAGCTGTCGACGCCGGATGCCAGAGCATGGAGATGCTCGTTGATCGCGGCGGCATCGCCTCCGGTGGTCTTGACGGTGAGGACCGTGTCCATGAGAAAGTATGTGGACGTAACCGGCTCAGGTGATGTGCGCAGGGCGAAGAACGTCGCCAGTCCTGCTCCGATGACGATCAGTGCCACAATCGGGGCAATCGCCTTTCTCAAGGTGTCTCCTTGTCGAGTGTCAATCCAACGTCCGTACCGCAGTTGCCGCATATTCCGTCTGTAACGAAGGACAGGTCCAGTGGACGAGTCGTCCGGTCGACGATGACAGAATAGCAGTTGGGACACATCGTATTATTGAAGAAATGCCCATGGCAGTTGCTCAGGTAGACGAAGCCAACGTGCTGTCTTCGTCCAGATTCTACTAGGTTTTCGAGAAAAGGTGTGACGGGGCCATGGTGAATTGCGAAACCATGCTCGGGGGCGATTGCCCTGAGGTGGAGAGGGATTCCCCTGCGAAGGTCCTGGGCAATCCACGCGAGCATGGCAGAGAACTCCTGTCCCTGGGCCGGAGTGTCCCGTGCAATATCGAGCATGAGTTCGACGTGGATCCCCGCGTCGATGGCACGTTCTACAAGAGCTCGACTGTTCTCCAGGAGCCCGGCCGGACTTCCCAGCGTCCGATACGTTTCGTCGGAAAAGCCCTTGAACCTGACAAGGAGAGCATCTACCGTTTCGGGTGAGTCGCGGAGAAGCTCCGCCGTCACCCCGCCGTTCGTTGCGAGGACGACCTTCTTGCCCGCCTGGTGAACTTTTCGGGAGCACTCGACAACATTGTCCCAGTGCAGCGAGGGTTCACCACCACTCCAGGCCACGCCGGCAAACCCGGGCTGGCTCCCGAGGCTCTCCACCGCGGCGGCGAGCCTGGCAGGGTCGTAGGGCGACCAGTCCTGTGAGCGCGCCAGCAGCGGGCGGTCACAGTACGGGCACCGCAGGGGGCATCCAGGCACCTCCAGGACGAGCACCGAATCGCCCGGCAGATAGTGATAGAGCGGCACATCCTCGATCTCGGCAACGTATGGCTGCCCGAGAGGACTGGAAAACCTGTCAAACTTCATGATTCCTCGGGAGTGCAGTGGAATCGCATTTCTGGCTTGTGGCCGCGTGCGGGCAGGGGCACTGGAACGTCACAAAGGACACCGTGGCGGTGTCCTTTGTGACAAATGTGAGGCGCACATGGCAATCACAGAGACCCCAGGCCGGCGATGCAGCCCTCAGATGCGTATGCCGGCCCTGGCTTGAGCCTCGACCATTTCCATGCCAAGATCCAGTGCCTTCATGTTGAGGTCGAGGAACTGCTTCTTGACGTGCATCGCGACTGCCTTGCGGAGTGTCTCGACGTCCACGATGGCCGTCAGACCCTCAATGATGCCGAGAAGGACGATGTTGAGTCCAAGCTCGGACTCCAGCCTACTGATGAGGGTGCTGCGTATGGGAAGGGCCAGCAGGCCCCGGCAGTTCTCCTCGTCCAGGAAGTCGGGGACAGACATCACGGATGAATCGATGACGACCCTGGTCTTCCGGCTGATCCCTCCGCCGTACTGCTTGAGGCCCTCGTTGGTCATTGCTGCGAGCAGATCTGGATCGGTGACCTTGGGATAGGCGATATGCTTGTTCGAGATGACGAGTTCGGCCTTGGTCGTTCCGCCGCGCGCTTCCGCGCCATAGACCTGACTCTGTGTGACGGTCTTGCCTTCCATGATGGCGGCCTCCGCGAGGATGATGGAACCCAGGATGAGTCCTTGCCCGCCGCTGCCGGTCATGCGGAGTTCGAAACGGTTGTCGTTTCCCATGTCAGGCCTGCTCCTTGGGCGCAGCCGCGCTCACCGGCGCATGGCGCTCGATATTCACGAATTCACCGATGATGACTTTTCCCGCCAGTTCTTCGGGAGTCCTCTTCTCGGCCACGCTCTTGAGGGCCATCCAGTCCTTCTGCGATGTGACCATCTGTCCTGCGCTGCCCTTCTTGTTGAACCGTCCAAAGTATGTAGGACATTGGGCGACAGCGTCGACAAGAGAGAAGCCGTCATGGGCGATGGCCTTCTTGAGGTGGTCGACAAGATGTTTTGCGAAATAGATGCCAGAACGGGCAACATACGTCGCACCGGCTCCGGCTGCCAGCTTCACAAGGTCGAATGGTCGATCCAGCATGCCGTTCGGGGTCGTCGTCGTGATCGACGAGGTCGGCGTGAGAGGCGATGCCTGCCCGCCGGTCATCCCGTAGTTGTAGTTGTTGAACACCACAACCGTAATATCGACGTCCCGGCGTGCGGCATGGATCAGATGGTTGCCGCCGATTGCCGAGCTGTCGCCGTCGCCGGTGACCACGATGACCGTGAGGTCCGGATTGGCCAGTTTGATGCCCGTCGCGACTGGAATGGCGCGGCCATGGAGGGTGTGCACATTATCGAAAGCAGTATATGCCGGGGCACGTGAAGAGCAGCCGATGCCCGATACGAGGACAACCTTGTCGGGATCCAGTTGCAGCTGATCGATTGCCTCCAGGAGCGCACGGAGGACAATGCCGTTCCCGCAACCGGGGCACCAGATGTTGGGCAGTCGTTCGCTTCGGAGAAAATCGAGTCTCATAGGTTCTCCTCCCGGAGGAAGTTGAGGATCTCCTGCGGGCTGATCAGGTCGCCATTGATCTTGTTCATGGGCACGACCTTCCGGGAGTCTCCGAACACTCTCTTGACGAGAAGGACGAGTTGACCGGAATTGAGCTCGGGGACAACGATTGTCCTGGCATTGCCGGCAGCCTTGCGGACACGGTCGTCGTCGAACGGGAACAGCGTGATGAACCGAAGCGACCCGGCCTTCCGTCCATGAGAACGAAGCGTTTCGACTGCCTCGCTTACTCCGCGGGCGGTGATGCCGAAGCTCATGAACAGGACGTCGGCGTCCTCGACGCGGTCGGTCTCGAACTGGATGATGTCGTCGAGGTTGTTGAAGAGCTTGTCGCGCAGACGCTCGACAAGGGCCTCTGCCACATGACCATTTGCGGTCTGGAAGCCGGATTCACCGTGCACAAGGCCCGTGCAGCTGGTACGGAAGCCGGTGCCAACGTTGGCGACCGTCGGGACCAGTGACTCGTCTGTCCTGTAGGGAAGGTATCCTGCCTTTTCGGTCGGGAGTCTGCGCTCGACAAGGGCCGGCGGGATGCTGATGTCGATGGGTTCACGCAAATGAGAGATGGTCTCGTCGGACAGGACAATGACGGGGTTCCTGTACTTCTCGGCCAAGTTGACCGCGCGTATGGTCAACTGGTAGGATTCCTCGACACTGGAGGGGGAAAGGACAATCACCCAATGGTCGCCGTGAGTTCCCCAGCGTGTTTGCATGAGATCCATCTGTGAGACTTTCGTTGCCATGCCTGTCGAAGGCCCATATCTCATGGAGTCCAGAATCACGATGGGTGCCTCGACCATGCATGCGTAGCCGAGACCTTCCTGCATCAGCGAGAACCCGGGCCCGGATGTCGCGGTTAGTACTTTTTTTCCGGCCAGCGATGCACCGACGATCGCCATGATGCTCGCGATTTCGTCCTCCATCTGGATGAAGGTGCCGCCTACCTCTGGCATGCGCTTGGCCATGATCTCGGCGACTTCGGAAGATGGTGTGATAGGGTATCCGGCGTAGAATCGTACACCTGCGGCAATCGCGCCCTCGGCGACAGCTTCGTTGCCTTGCATCAGAAGCATCTTTTCACTCATCCTTGACCTCCTCCACCGTGAGCGCGAAGTCGGGACAGTGCTCGACACACATCTGACAGCCGATGCAGTCCTGCGGGTTGACGATCGCGTGCTGGTCACTCCGGTCTATCTCATAGACCTTCTTCGGGCACACGGCGACGCAGATGCCGCAGTCCTTGCACCACTTACGGTTGTGCGTGATCTTGAATGCTTTTTTCTCTGGCATGTTCCCTCCCCTCGTGGTAGTTGAACAGTTCTCGAGCAGTCTGCTCAATGCGCTGGCTCAGAACGAGCAGGTCCGTGTCCAGAAGTGAGGCCACTGCGCGATAGGTGTGAACAACAAATGCAGGCTCGTTCCGCGTTCCTCGCATCGGTACCGGCGGCATATACGGTGCGTCGGTTTCGAGCAGCAGGCGCTCCAGTGGGCAAGCCTTCAGAGCCTCACGCGTCGCTCCCGCCCCTGGGTAGGTGAGGTTGCCGGTGAAGGAGACACACAACCCCATACCCACGGTTTGCTCGACGTCCGCCGGTGTTCCTCCAAAGCAGTGCATCACCCCGCGCGATCCGGCAAAATGTGAGATGACACTCAAGGATTCAGCCTCGGCGAAGCGCGAGTGCACGATGACGGGGAGCCTCATGTCGGCAGCCAGCTGCAATTGCTCCTCGAAGAAACGCATCTGTACCATGTGGTCGGGAGTGCCCTCCTTGAAATCCAGTCCAATCTCCCCGATGGCGACTGTCTTCTCGCTGTACCGGGCAAACAAGGCGCTCAGCTGGGCCAGGTAGTCTGGCGGTGCGTCGGCACAGTCCTCGGGGTGGACTCCGATGGCCGCAAGGACGCCGGACTCCTGTTGCGCGAGGCGCCCGGCGAGGTCCGACGTGGCCAAGTCGACGCCCGGACAGACGATCCAGCGGACGCCGCTCTCCCGGCATCGCCGCAGGACATCCTTCCGGTCGTCGTCGAACTCGGCCATCTGGACATGGGCGTGTGTGTCGATGTAGGAGGGCTCGGTCAATGGATCTCCGCTCCGTCCGGCAGGACCGCCATCGGGGTCAGCAGAGCCATCTCGTCTCCGGCCGAAGCCGCGAGGAGCATACCCTGCGAGGTTATGCCTTTGAGTTTGCGTGGCTGGAGGTTTGCGATGATCACGATCTGTTTGCCGACCAGCAGAGCCGGATCATAGTGCTTGCCGATGCCTGCCACAATCGTACGCTCTTCGCTGCCGACCTTGACGCGCAGCTTGAGCAGCTTGTCGGTCTCGGGCACCCGTTCGCCTTCCAGGATCGTGGCGACGCGCAGCTGCACCTTGGCGACGTCGTCGATCGTGATCAGGCCGGAATCGGGGGCGGAAACAGGTGGAGGAGTTGCAGCAGTGACCGTTGCAGAACCAGTCTTGCGGGCAGTCTGGGCTGCCAGAAACTCGTCCAGCTGGTCAGGCTGGACACGGGGGAACAGCACGGTCGAGCTTGCCTCGGGGAGTTCTGGGCCAGGTCCCCGCCATGCAAGGTCACGCCAGGCAGCCTGCGGCCTCCGGATTGCCTCCAGCAGTCGGTCTGAGACGGTCGGCATGCACGGCTCCACAAGGTTTGCAACGTACCAGAGACCTGTCAGAAGCGTCGTCAGATGAGTTGCCAGTCCAGCAGCGTCACCGGCTTTGGCCAGCACCCACGGTTTGTCGTCTTCGATCATCTTGTTGAGCACGTTGACCAGCATCCATGTTTTCTCGAGTCCCGCAGAAAACTGCAGGCTGTCGTAGTCGGCGCTCACGGCGGAAAGAGTCGTCGAAAACAGCTCCGACAGAGCGGCTTTCGGCTCCAGCGGCTGGCCTTCGATCTGGGGTCGAAACTTGGCGAACATGTTCAACGTCCTGTTCAGCAGGTTGCCCAAGTCATTCGCGAGGTCCGTGTTGAAGCGAAGCAGGAGGCGCTGGCTGGAGAAGTCGACGTCGAGCCCGTAGGTTCCTTCCCTGCACAGGTAGTACCGCAGGGCGTCCACAGCTATTGGCTCGTCGATCCCGATGAGGCTGCTCAGGTTCTCGATGAGAGCAGCCGGGTCGACGACATTGCCGAGCGACTTCGACATCTTCTCACCCTCGAAGTTCCAGAAACCGTGGGCAAAGATATGCCGTGGCAGTGGAATGCCGAGCGCCATCAGCATGGCCGGCCAGATGATACCGTGAAACCGTGTGATGTCCTTGCCGATCAGATGGAGGTCGGCCGGCCAGTCGGTCGCAAACCGCTCCGTTCCGTAGCCGGCTACTGTCGCATAGTTGATCAGGGCGTCAAACCAGACGTAGACGGTCTGGTCGGTGTCGAAGGGAATGGGGACTCCCCACTTCACGGTCGACCGGGACACGGAGACGTCCCGCAGGCCGCCCCTGATGACGTTGACCAGCTCGTTGTAGCGCATCTGGGGCTGCACGAAGTCCGGGTGCTGCTCGTACCAGGCAAGCAGGGCGTCCTGATACTTGGAGAGGCGGAAAAAGTAGTTGACTTCGGAGACGTGCTGCACTTCAAGGCCGCAATGGGGGCACTTGCCTTCCACGAGGTCTGACTCGAGCAGGAACGCCTCGTCCTTGAGGCAGTACCAGCCGTCGTACGATCCCTTGTAGATGTCTCCCTGGTCGAAGAGTTTCTGGAACATCTCCTGCACGACCTTCATGTGGTCTGCATCAGTCGTCCGGATGAATCGGGAGTAGCTGATGCCCAGCCTGTCGAAGAGGGCTTTCCAGGATGCGGCAGCCGTCGCGGTGTACTGTTCCACGGGTTGTCCCATCGCCAGTGCCGTTCGCTCGACTTTCTGCGAGTGCTCATCTGTCCCCGTCGAGAACAGGACCTCTTTTCCCAGCTTCCGCTGATACCGCGCGATGAAGTCAGCCGCAATAGTCTCAGACACCGAACCAAGGTGCGGCTTATCGTTGATGTAGTAGATGGCCGTGGTCAGAAAGTATCGATCCATGGCAACTCCTCCTGCTATGTCGGGTGTGGCGCGTCGCTCAGGCAGACTCCGAGAGATCCTTGAGAGCGCGGCCCATGGCAATTCTGATGATGCCGAGGTTGCTTTGCCTGGTGGTGAGGATGGAAAGGACACTGTCCTTCGTCCGTACCACCATGATGCGCCCGGTCGTCGTCTCCACATCCACCTCGGTCAGCTTGCCCATGTCGAGCTGGGTGACAATCTGCTGCATGTATCCCGCAAAGGACAAAATCATGCCGCGCACGAGGGGGGGAGCGATGTCCATGTCTGAGGCCGTGTACAGGATGGCGCCGTCGAGATCGGTCAGAATGACGGCGAGAACCCCCGAAGAAGACTTGAGTCTGTCTAACGTCTCTAGCATCACGATCACCAGCCTTTCTGTCTCTCGAAATGTGGTCGGAAACACACGTCTGAACACTGAACATGATACGTGCAAAAGGGTTTTGTGCAACGAAGCGCATTGCCTGGTTTGTAACAGGGGACAGCCGTAGTTGTTGTAACATGTGTAACAGGGGACAGCCGTAGTTGTTGTAACAGGGAACGCAGCTGGTTTCGCGACAAATGTTACAGATTGCGGGGAGTACTCCGCCGCTTCAAATACCGCCCGATTGTCATGGCACTGACATCCAACCGCTCGGCTATCTCCCGCAGCGTTCTCCCCTCGTTTCGCAAGCGTAGGATCTCGGCTGTCAGCTCGTCTGGGCTCAGACTGCGTGACGACGGCCCATTAGGAGCATCGTGGACGACGGGTTGCCTTCCTGTGCGGCGCGGTAGCAGAAAGTGTGGCTTCTCCGCGCCGAGGCCTGCCCGGACAAAGTCGCGGTAGGCCTGTCGGGATTCGTTCTCTCCATGACTGTCTAGCATCGACAGCAACATCTGGTCAGCGACGGGCACGAGTCCGCGCCTGCCAAGTGCACTTGCAGCATAGCTGCTCCACTGCCAGTCGCTGGGCGAGGCTACCAGTCCGGCTCTCACCGGGTTCAGGACCGTGTAGCGGCAGGCCTCGAGCAGGTGGCTGTCTGAGGCAAACGGGACCGAGAAGAACCTTCCTTGAAACACATGGCCACGATGGTCGTAGTGATGGTTGTACATCTCGCCATACGAGCCATTCATCGCGTGCATGCCCTGAGACAGATTCGCGAGGGGTGTCCGTACGACAAGATGATAGTGATTGTCCATGACACAGTACGCCGCGACCTCCCACTTCTCTCGCGTCGTCGTCGTGCCCAGAAGGTCCAGCAGCGCGTGCTTGTCCGCGTCTGTGGCAAAGATCATGTCGTCGCCGTTGCCGCGAGCCGTCACATGATAGAACCCGTCGGGCACGACTGCTCGTGCTATGCGCGGCATGTCAGCATCCCCCCGGCCCACGGACAGCCTTCCATGTCGGCAGTAGTCTCCTGGACTTCTTTCTGAGTAGCAGCCTTGCCGAGTAGAACGACATTCAGATGTTTCGCGTCACACATAGCGCGTTCACCCCCCTACGATTTTCATTCGATAGCCGCCCTCAACCATTTGCCGAGACGCTGCGTCGGTCCTTTGGGCACACTAGAGCCCAGCTGGCCACCAAGATGCTCGACGATCTGCAACCCTGCCCTCATGCGACGGTGTTACAACAACTACGACTGTCCCCTGTTACACCCTGTTACACCTGTTACAGGTCGAAGTCGGCGTCGGTTATTTCTCGAAGCTCGTCGAGGGTGATTTCGGGGGCCATTTCCTTGAGGATCAGGCGGCCCTTGTCGAAGACAAACACGGCGTACTCGGTGACGACCATGTCGGCCTCGCCGATGCCGGTGATGGGGAGGGTGCATTCTTTGACCAGCTTGGGCTTGCCGTTCTTGCTGGTGTGCTGCATGGCGATGACGACTTCTCTTGCTCCTGTCACGAGATCCATGGCTCCGCCGACCCCAAGCTGCTTGCCATTGGGGATGATCCAGTTGGCAATGTTCCCCTTCTGATCTACTTCGAACGCTCCGATGACGGTGGCGTCGACATGGCCGCCGCGGATCATGCCGAAGGATGCGGCGCTGTCCAGGTAGACGCATCCGGGAGTCTCCGTCACACAGGTCCTGCCGGCGTTGATGAGGTCGTGGTCCATCTGGCCTTCGGGCGCCGCACAGCCGACGCCGAGCATCCCGTTTTCGGCCTGCACGTAGATGTTGGGGCTTGTGACGTAGTTGGCCACCATGGTCGGAATGCCGACGCCAAGGTTGATGAAGAGCCTCCCATTCTGGGCTCTCCCGTCGAAGTAGCGCGCGATCACGGAAGCTATCCGTTCTTTTGCCTGTTGTTCCGATATCGCCTGCATGTCAGCTCTTCCTCATCGTCAGCACGTCCACAAACATGTGGGGCGTGACGATACACTCGGGGTCCAGGGACCCCACGGGGACGATCTCTTCGACCTCGGCTATGACGGTGTCTGCCGCCATCGCCATGACGGGATTGAAGTTGCGGGCAGTCTTGTAGTAGACGAGGTTGCCCAGCTCGTCGGCCTTGTAGGCCTTGATGAGCGCCACGTCGGCATGGATGGATTCTTCCAGGATACACGCCCTCTCGGCGAATGCTCTGGTCTCCTTGCCTGCCGCGAGTTCTGTCCCCGCTCCGGTCGGCGTGAAGAAGGCCGGGATGCCCACGCCGGCGGCTCTGATCGCTTCTGCGAATGTCCCCTGGGGGACCAGCTTCACGCTGATCCGGCCTTCATTGTAGGCGGCCGCCACCTCTGGATTCCAGTTGTAGTAGGTGCCGATCAACGACCGGATCTGGTTGTTGGTGAGCAGTTTGCCAAGACCAACGCCGGGCGTGCCCAGGTCGTTGCTGATGATCGTCAGCTCTCCCGTTCCACTTGCTGAAAGGGCCTCGATCAACTCCTCGGGATATCCGGCCAGGCCAAAACTCCCGACCATGACGCGCGACCCCGGCTTGACCATGGCAATTGCGTCCTCGATGCTTCTGTACTTGTCACAAGCCATAGACTGAACCTCCCGTTCTTACACGCACAGATTCTCGAAGATCGCCGACACGCCGAGGCCACCCGCAACGCAGATGGTCGCAAGCCCGTACCTGGTGTTTCTCCGCAGCATCTCGTGGATCAGTGTCACTGCTATCCGGGTCCCGGAACAGCCGAGCGGGTGCCCCAGCGCAATGGCCCCACCGTTGACGTTGAGGATCTCCCGGTTGAAGCCCAGCTCCCCCACGACAGCAAGACTCTGCGCCGCGAACGCTTCGTTGAGCTCGATGAGGCCGATGTCGTCCAGCGACAGTCCAGCCCTCTCGAGGGCCTTTCGGGTAGCGGGTACAGGGCCGATGCCCATGATGGTGGGGTTGACGCCGGCGATGCCTGCCGCCACAAATCTCGCCATGGGCCTGATGCCCAGCTCAGCAGCCTTCTCTTCCGACATCACCACGACAGCAGCAGCGCCGTCGTTTCTGCTGGAACTGTTGCCGGCCGTCACCGTCCCTCCCGCCTTGAACACGGGGTTGAGCTTTGCCAGCTTCTCAAGGCTTGTCTCTCTTCTGGGGCCCTCATCGGTGTCGACGAGCGCCGTCTCGCCTCTCCCGACGCGCACGCTGACAGGGACGATCTCCTGCTTGAACCGGCCGGCGTCAATGGCCGCGACGGCCCTGACATGGCTGGCATAGGCAAATTCATCCTGTTCTTCCCTGGTGATCCCGTACTTGTCCGCCAGATTCTCGGCCGTCATGCCCATGGTGAAGGTGCCATAGATTTCTTCAGGCTGGGACCTGGGCTGGCTCTCGGTGTTCGGATCGAGCAGCTCACCGTTCCCGGACTTGTAGCCGTAGCGCGCGTTGCGAAGGTAGTAGGGAGCCGTGCTCATGCTCTCGACGCCACCAGCCACGATCACGTCGCCATACCCCGCCTGGATCTGCCACACGGCATTCAGGATGGCCTGCAGACCCGACGAACACTGCCTGTGGACCGTATAGGCAGGGACTTCTTCGGGAAACCCGCCTTCGAGAGCGGCGACTCTGGCAATGTTGGGCGCATCGGTGCTCTGTTTTGCCTGCCCGAGGATGATCTCATCCACGATCGACTTCTCGATGCCTGACCGCTTGATGGCCTCCTCCAGGACAATTCTTGCCAACTCGACGGCCAGCGTGTCCCTGAAAACCCCGCCCATGTTGCCCACCGGCGTTCTGACTGCGGACGTGATGACAACTGACTTCATTCCTGTCTCCTCCTGTTCAGTGTCCGATCGCCGCGAAGATCTGGTCGAGCTTCTGCAGTGTCACCTCGTAGTCCTGGGCCGAGTGCGCCAGCGACGTGTAGAACGGCTTGTGCGGATGGACATAGATGCCCTCGGTCAGGCACGCGAAGTCGAAGGCCTCGCGCAGCGCTCCGTTCTCGCGAGCCAGGTCCCGGTAGTTGCGAATCGGCGTCTCGCTCATGATGACGCCGAAATTGGCACCGAGGCCGGCCACGTGCCCGGGGATGTGACGGGCTGTCAGCAGATGGCGGATGCCGGCCTTGAACTCCTCGGTCGCCTCATAGAATGGCCGCATCTGGGACTCATCTGACAGGATGTCCAGCGTGGCAAGTCCCGCAGCAAGAACCTGGACTGCCCCGTTGAACGTCCCGGAGTGGAAGACGCTTCCGCCAATCGACAAGGGCGACGTCAGGTCCAGAAGGTCCTCCCGTCCCGCCACGGCTCCCACGGGGAAGCCGCCCCCGATGATCTTGCCCAGGACCATGAGGTCGGGCTCGACGCCAACAATGCCGGCCGCTCCCCTGGGGCCAGAGCGAAACCCGGACATGACCTCGTCGAAAATGAGGACCATGCCAAGCTCCCTGGTCAAGGCACGAAGCCCAGCCAGAAACCCAGGGTCTGTCTGGTAGAACGCACGAGGCGACGGCTCGACGATGACGGTGCCGACGCGGTCACGATTGGCCGTGAGCAGTGTCCTGCACGCGTCGAGGTCATTGAATGGAAGCACCAGCGTGTTCTCGAGGATGGACGCAGGAGTCCCGCGGGACCCGGACACGGACGTTGGGCGGTCTGGATCTCCGTAGTCTGCGGCCCGTGGGCTGTTGCTGAGCACCCCCTCATAATGCCACCCGTGGTAGTGTCCTTCGAAACGCGCGATAGCCGGCTTGCCGGTCGCCGCGCGGCCCAGCTGCAGAGCCAGGTACGTCGCCTCGGAACCACTGTTGGTGAGACGTACCTTGCCGGTGACCGGCAGCATGGACATCAGTTTCTCGGCGTAGATGATCTCGAGTTCGTTGGGCGTCCCAAAAATCGTCGTACCCCATGTTGCAAATGATGCTGCCACGGCACTGACGACAGCTGGATGCCCATGGCCGAGGATGAGCGGCCCAAACGCGAGACAGTAGTCGATGTACTCGTTCCCATCGACATCCCACAAGTGCGAACCCCCTGCCCGCTGCATGAACAGGGGGTAGGGGGCGAAGTACTTGACGTTGGCGACGACGCCGGCCGGGAGAGTCTGCTGGGCGCGCTCGCTCAGTGTTCGGGATGCCGGTGTCTTCGCTGTATAGAGCTGTTTGAACTCAGCAGAAGACTTCATCGCCCACCCCTCAGCTGTTCATCTGTTTCTCGACAGCCGCCAGAGACTCTTCCCAGACGTCCAGCATGACATCGCACTGATCCTGTGTGACACTGAGCGACGGACAAAGGCGGACCGAATTCTCGCCACAGGGCAGGAGCAGCAGGCCACGTTTGAAGGCCTCGAGGACCAGCTGAGTGCTTTCTTCCTTGGCCTTGGTCTTCTTGGCGTCCTTCACGAACTCGACGCCGATCATGAGTCCCATACCGCGCACGTCGCCCATGAGCGGGTGCCGCTTCTGCATCTGGCGCAGATGCTTCATGATGTACTTGCCCTGGACGGCCGCATTCTTCATCATCCCATTCTGGATGAGCTCGATCGTCTTGAGCGCTGCAGCACAGCTCAGCGGATTCCCTCCAAAGGTCGAGCCGTGGGCGCCCTGCTTCCAGTCCATGACACTCTTCTTGGCGACCATGATGCCCAGAGGAAGACCCGAAGCAACGCCCTTCGCGATGGCCATGATGTCGGGCTCGGTATCCCAATGCTCGATGGCGAACATCTTGCCGGTACGGCCCATGCCGCTCTGCACTTCATCGACCATGAGCAGGATGCCTCGCTGTTCGGTGAGCTGACGCAGTTTCTGGAAGTAGCCGGCCGGTGGCACGACGTACCCGCCCTCGCCCTGGATCGGCTCGACCACCATGACGGCCGTATCAGAGGGGGGAGCAATGCGCTCCATGACTTCTTCGATCATGCCGATGCAGCGGAGACTGCATGTCTTCGGCGCGAGACCGATGGGACACCGGTAGCAGTAGGCGTATGGCACATGAACGACGCCCTGAAGCATGGGCGAGAATCCTTCGCGGTGTTTCGCCTTTGAACCCGACAGCGTGACAGCACCGTAGGTGCGGCCGTGGAATCCACCGAAGAACGCGAGCGCCAGCGGGCGCTTCGAGTGCCAGCGTGCAAGCTTCAGGCCTGCCTCGACAGCCTCGGCTCCGGAGTTGCCGTACCAGACCATCTTTTCGGTCGGGCCGGGTGTGATTTCCTGGATCTTCTCCGCGAGCTGAATCTGAATCGGGTAGAAAAAGTCCGTGCCGGACATGTGCACCAGCTTGTCTGCCTGATCCTTGATGGCCTTGATGACTTCGGGATGACGATGACCGGTACTGTTGACGGCGACCCCGGCTGTGAAGTCCAGATACGTGTTGCCGTCGACGTCCACGACCTCCAGTCCCTCAGCATGGTCGGTCACGAGGACATATGGGCGAACGTACGAAGGCGAGATGGCGGCGCGGTCACGCGCATACCATTCCATGCCCTTGGGTCCCGGGATCGCGGTCTTGAGGTCGATATAGTTGTTCCTGGCCATTGTCATCACTCCTTTGAATAATGCTCACGACGCTTTTCGCGCAACGTGCCTGGCGGTGTCAGGTCGTAGGCGTCTTGCGTGAAGATCTTGGCGATGCCCTCGGGCGGCACCTTGCGCTTTTGTAGGTCACAGATGAGACATGGCTCCGGACAATGGCTCCTGGTGTCTTCGGGCTCGGGGTACGACACGATGACGCCTTCGTAGTTTCGCAGCACGATGCGGTCTGGAGACATGGAGAGAATGTAATTGGGACTGACCGGGATCTTGCCGCCGCCGTGCGGCGCGTCGACGACGAACTGTGGCACAGCAAAGCCGCTCGTGTGACCGCGCAGGAACTCCATGATCTCGATGCCCTTGTAGACAGAGGTGCGGAAATGACTGATACCGCTGGTCAGATCGCACTGGTAGATGTAGTAGGGTCTGACACGGATAGCCACGAGTTTCTGAATGAGCTCTTTCATGACATAGGGACAATCGTTGATCCCCTTGAGGAGGACGGACTGGTTGCCAACGGGGATCCCTGCGTCGACCAGCATCGCGATAGCCCTTGACGATTCAGGCGTCACCTCGTTGGGGTGGTCGAACTGCGTATTGAGCCACAAGGGATGATACTTGCGCAGCATGGCGCAGAGTTCGGGCGTGATGCGCTGAGGGAGAACCACGGGCGCACGCGTGCCGATGCGGATCACCTCGACGTGCTGAATCTTGCGGACCTCACTGATGACGTACTCAAGGAACTCGTCGTCGACGAGCAGGGCGTCACCGCCGGACAGGAGGACGTCGCGCACCTCCTCGTGCTCACGAATGTAGCCGATTGCCGCGTCGACCTCGCTCCTGGAGCGTCGTCCGTCAGTCATGCCTGCGAGACGCCTGCGCGTGCAGTGACGGCAATACATGCCACACTGGTCCGTAATGAGGAAGAGCACGCGATCGGGGTAACGATGCGTCAGGCCGTGGACGGGAGAATCGACCTCCTCGTAGAGGGGATCGTCCAGATCGCTCGGCGCAGACTGCAGTTCGAGCGCGCTCGGAACACATTGTTTGAAGATGGGATCATCCGGACTGCTCTGGTCGATGAGCATGGCGTAATACGGTGTGATAGCCATGCGGAACCTGGAGAGTGCATTGATAACACCGGTCTTCTGCTCATCAGTGAGATGGATGACCTGGGATAGTGTTTCGACTGTCTGGATGCGGTTGGCAACCTGCCAGCGCCAATCATCCCAGTCCTGCTGCAACACGTTCTTCCAAAGGGGAACGTCAGTGTACTTGTGACCCGACACGGAACACCTCCTCCTTTCGATGGTGGAGATGGCGGGATTTGAACCCGCGACCTCATGGATGCAAACCATGCGCTCTCCCAACTGAGCCACATCCCCACGTATGAAGACACGAACGAAAAAAATGGTGGGCCTCTCTGGATTCGGACCAGAGACCTCGTCCTTATCAGGGACGCGCTCTAACCAGCTGAGCTAGAGGCCCACTTGCAGCTTCCTTTTCCAACATGTCATTCTACAGGGAATCACCCTGCTGTCAAGTCGCAGGAACGGCTCTCAGCCGTAGCGCTCTTCCTTCCACGGGTCCCCATGCATATGATAGCCACGCGATTCCCAGAACCCGGGCCGATCCTCCGCAAGGAACTCGAAGCCGGATACCCACTTGGCGTCCTTCCAGGCGTACAGCGACGGCACGAGAAGCCGGAGGGGTCCGCCATGCGGGGCAGTGAGGGGAAGCCCTTTCCATTTCCAGACCAGCATCGTGTCGTCCGCGACCAGGGCCTCGATCGGAAGATTCGTCGTGAACTCCGTCACACAGTAAGCCATGACAAATCGAGCCGACGCGGACAACTCGACGTGCGCTGCCTCAAGGACATCACGCACCAGCGCTCCACCCCACTCGGTTGCCAGCATCGACCATCCGGTGACACAATGGAAGTCGGCCGTCAGGGTCGTATGCTTCACTGCCATGAGCTGCTGCCACGTCATCTCGGTCGGCTGCCGCACCTCGCCCCAGAACCTGAACACGAAGTTGTTCACGTCCACCAACGGCACCTGCTCGGCCGTCAGGGTGTAGAACGATGTCGTGACCGACTGGTTGGGGGGAACGCGGGGCCGACTCGGCCGAGGAGCGAATCCTGAACCACCTGAAGGTCTATGCTGGAAGACGCCCATTTCCGGAACGTTGGTAGACGTTCACAAGCAAGTCCACAAAGAACGCCGTCGCTGGAATCATCACGACACTGCCTGCGGCTTGACCGGCTACCACGGGCCAGTATGGCAGCTTTATGACATCATGCAGTACCAGAGGCAACCAGCCGACATTGAGCACCAGGCGCGTGACGCTCACTCCTATCCATATCCGCGCGGTGCGCGACCGTGGCCATCCCAGCTTTACAAACACCCAGGGGATGACACCGTTGAGAGCCGAAATTGCCGTTATCTGCCAGATGATGAAGGGTCCGGAAGGCCAGATGACGAAACCAACCAGGTCAGCAGCAGCTCCAACCAGCAATCCGCTCAGCGGGCCTGCGACGATGCCGGTAAACACAATCGGGAGATGCCCGAGGCCTATCCTGGCCCCGATGCCCCCTCCGATGGGAACGTTCAGTGACATGAGACGCGTCAGAACGATGCTCACCCCAATCATGAGCCCGTCCAATGTCAGAACTCTCAGGGCCAGGCGAGCGCGATCCGGTTTCCCTTCAACGGGGTTACTCACTGTTCCTCCTCCTGTGCGCCTCCAAGGCGCACCAACACAGCACAAACAGACGTACAAGGTCAGCCACGTCAAGTGGCGCGCCGCTGCGTCCCTCTATAGACTTTTCTGGGTTGCCTCCCTTTACGGCTATATCAATATCTCGTGCTGATTCTACCTCTTCAAGACATGAACCAAAAAGTATCACTTTCCCCACACCAAAATACTTGCTAATGTTAATGACTTTAGCTAATTCTTTTTCGAAGATTACTCTTTCCATTTTTCATTTGGGCAAGCGTAAGCTTGCCACAAACACCGTGTTATATGCCGTTTTGGCAATTCTACTTTGCTTTATATCTATCTTTTTGGTTAAACAATGTTAAATCCTTGTAACCTTTTCTAATTCTTGCACTATGCTTGACATCTTTAGGAATAAAGTATGTATCCCCATTTGTAAAAATGCATTTCTTGCCGTCTATGGTTAATTCGATTTCACCATCTAAAACGACTCCCCATTGTGCTTCATGAGAATGTTCAGGAACTTCTGCATCATTTTCAAAACTCATAAAAACGAACTGTTGTTTTTCACCTTGAAGAAGATATGAATGTAACCCTTCGATAGGGATATCTGCTTCTGGTAGATTTGTAATTATCTCCGGAAAGGATTTTTCTTTTGACATTTTTCAAATCCCCCTTTCCTTAGTCCAAATGGTAGACATTGACCGCCAGGAACCGCTTCTTGCCAACGCGCATGTGGGTGGGCGAATGACCCAGACTGACCTGGAATCCAATGTCGGCAACACGCTGCCCTTCCACTTCGATGCCGCCCTGTTGAATCAGACGGCGGGCCTCCGACTTCGAAGGCACCACCCCCAAGGCAAACAGCAGGTCAATGACCGCAACCTCGGGGAGGCCGGCAAACTCGGCCGGCAGAGCGACGTCCTCATAAGCGATGTCAGCAGACGCACTCGAAGCCCTCTTGCTGAACACATTCTCGAAGTTGGCCTGCGCAGCCGCCGCGCCCTCTGTCCCATGGAAGCGCTCAGTGACGAGGAACGCAAGACGCTTCTTGGCAGTCATCGGATGCACCGAGCCATCTGTGATACCTGCCACGATACCCTGGATCTCCGGTTCGGGCAGGCCGGTCAGAAGCGTGAAGTACTGCTCCATCAACTCGTCCGGAATCGACATGCACTTGCCGTACATGTCCACGGCGTTCTCTGCTATGCCAATGTAGTTGTCCAGACTCTTGCTCATCTTGTGGACGCCGTCGAGTCCCGGCAGGATGGGCATCATGAACGCGACCTGCGCAACCTGGCCGACTTGTTCCTGCAATTCGCGAGCGAGAAGGAAATTGAACTTCTGATCCGTGCCACCCAGTTCAACGTCTGCCTCGACGGCCACTGAATCATACCCCTGCATGAGGGGATAGAAGAACTCATGGAAGAAGATCGGGACCTGGCCGTGGTACCGCTTGGCGAAGTCGTCGCGCTCCAGAATCTGCTGGATGGTGAACCCTGAAGCGAGGCGGATGATCTCCTCGAACGTCAGTCTGGACAGCCATTCGCCGTTGTAGCGAACCTCCGTCTTTTGCGGGTCGAGAATGCGGTAGACCTGCTCGAAGTAGGTCTTCGCGTTGGCATCGATCTGCTCCCCGGTCAGGGGTGGACGTGTCTTGGAGCGTCCGGACGGATCCCCGATCCTGGCGGTATAGTCGCCGATGATGAACACCACCTGGTGACCAAGGTCCTGAAACTGGCGCAACTTGTCGAGGACGACGGCATGCCCGAGATGCAGGTCGGGCGCGCTCGGATCCGCTCCCAGCTTCACCCGCAACGCCTTCCCTGAAACGAGGGAATTCCTGATCTTGGCCGCTAGGCCTTCTTCACTGACAATTTCCGCTGTTCCACGCCGCAGGATACTCAGCTGACGTTGTACTTCCTGCTCCACCTGTGCCTTTTCCATTTTCACCTCTTTCATGGAATATCGCTTTCTCCCTTCCAGGCAATCATGACAACTGTCCCACGTTCCACAACAACCTCCTGGACGAGGCCGCAGGCGACGTTGCTCAGTGTTCTCGTCGACCCCTGCTGCACGACTGCACGCGACAGAGGGTATGCGAATCCCGTCAGGCTCAACTCGACTTCCGAGGTCATCGGAACAAATGAGACGGTCGTTCCCGACAGGAGCTGCAGGGCGTTGCTGCCCCTAAGCGGCCTGACCAGACACCGGTCATCCTCGAACGTGATGTCCTCGAAGTCAGCGAGATGCCGTGCTGCAAGCTGGAGGTTGAACAGACAGTGATCGAGTCTCCCGCCGAGTCCGGCCAACACGAGCACGCTGCCGTGCCGTTCCATCGTCACCAGCAGGTCAAACGCAGCCTCGAGGTCGGAGGCATCCTTGTGCGCCGGCAAGATGACCACCCGCGTGCGCTCCCTGTCCAGCCCTGCCAGCAGTTCGGGAACCACGGAGTCGCCGTCGCCGACAAACAGGTCGGGGGTCAGCCCAAGTTCGGACATCACGGCCAAGCCACGATCGACGGCGACCAGAAACGCGTCCGAGAACTCAACAGTGCGCAGGTACGAGAACGAGCCAGGGTCTCCCCCGGCGAAGACGATCGTGGGCGCGGCAGACATGGCTGCCCTCCTCAGGCACCCTTGAGGAGCCGTACGAATGCAGGAGCGTCTGCGGCCCGGAAGAATGCCGTCCCTGCCACAAGTTCGTCTGCGCCCGCGTCGCGAAGAGCCGCTGCGTTCGAGGCGTCGACTCCCCCGTCAACGGCGATCCGAAGGGGTATTCCAGACCGGTCCGCGGCGGAACGGAGCACCCGCACCTTCGCCAGCGTCCCCGTGAGAAACGACTGGCCCCCAAAACCGGGTTCCACCGACATCAGGAGCACCGTGTCGACACTGTCCAGGAGAGGAACAACGGACTCTGCCTGCGTCGCGGGGTTGACGGCGACACCCCTGCGGATGCCGGACCCTTCAAGGAGCTGGAGTGCCCGGAATGGGAACCGCGTCGCCTCCACATGAAAGAGCAGCTCGGCCACGCCCGCCGCGACAAACGCGTCGAAGGCTTCCTCGGGGTGCTTGATCATCAGGTGGGCGCAGCATGGCAGACCTGATGCCCTGACGATGTCGGCTGCGATCGACGAGCCGAACGAAATGTTCGGCACGAACCGGCCGTCCATGATATCCAGGTGGACGCCGTCGGCTCCCGACAGCCGAATCCGCTCGAGGGAACGACCAAGCTCTGTGAAGTCCGTGCTCAGGACAGAGACGGACACGTTGACGCGGGGCTCTTCGATCATGGGACTTTCGACACGGTCAGCTCGATCCAGGCGCCTTTCTCGATGGCGTCGCCGGCCGCTGGTTCCTGCATCAGCACCAGCTGTGCGGGTTGAGTCAGCTGAGGTGAGACGATGACCTTGCTCACCGAGAACCCGAGGGCTTTGAGACGCTTCTTCGACTCCGTCAGCGACAGCCCGACCAGATCGGGCATGGTGGCCATGGTTCCTCTGCTGATCGTCAGGGTCACGACAGACCCTCTGTTGACATCGGCGTTGACCGCAGGCACCTGGGCCAGGACAGTCCCTACCGGACTCGTGTCGACCTGCTCGACGAGGTCGCCCAGGACCAGCCGGTTCGCGACAATGAAGGCCTGCGCCACCTCAAATGTTCCACCGACGAAGTTTGGAAGTGTCAGGAAAACGGGTCCCGAACTGGTCACCACCGTGATGACGCGCCCCTTCTGTACCATGGTCTGGGGTTCGGGGTCCTGTCTGAGGACAAAATCCACGGGCATCGTGTCCGAATTCTCTGACGACTTCACTTCGACCTGCACTCCCACTGCCGCAGCTTTTGCCTCGGCCTCGCGAAGACTCACGCCCACGAAGACCGGTGCCTGGATCATGCCCTGAACAATAGTACTGGACGAACAGCCGGCACCTGCTGCCAGGATGCCAATAAGCGCGACCAGTACCAGATATCTATATGGGTTTCGTATCCTCACTGTCATTCCACCTGTAGGCGGATGGACTCAAACCATCTGCCAACTCTCGCCGGGCCGCTTTGACCCGAACCAACACACTGCAACCAGTCCGTCCACAATCACGCTTCTGAACCATTATATGGCCGGCCGCCAATAGTCAACCACAAATGAGCGCAAGTCATTTGACAACGAGGCCTAAGGCGGTAAAATCAGACCGCCCCGAAGCGGGCATTGGACGTTATTCTCTGTAGAGGAGGCTTTATGAAGAAGAGAGTCTTGATCATGGGAGCTGCAGGCCGAGACTTCCACAATTTCAACGTGGTCTATCGGGACAACCCGGACTACGAAGTGGTAGCATTCACGGCAACGCAGATCCCCGGCATCGACGACAAGAAGTATCCTGCCGCCCTGGCCGGCAAGCTCTATCCGTCTGGTATTCCAATCTACCCAGAGTCCGATCTCGACAAGCTCATCGCGGAGCTTCATGTCGATGAAGTAGTATTCGCGTACTCAGACCAGCCCCACCTGAAGGTCATGAACAAGGGTTCACAAGTCCTTGCCGATGGCGCCGACTTCACCCTGCTGGGTCCCAAGAGCACCCAGGTCAAGTCCATCAAGCCGGTCATCTCCATCTGCGCCGTTCGCACCGGATCGGGCAAGAGCCAGACCAGCCGCGCCGTCGTCCGCGCCCTGCGCGCCGCCGGCAAGAAGGTCGTGTCCATCCGCCACCCGATGCCCTACGGGGACCTCGTGGCCCAGGCTTGTGAGCGCTTTGCGACCTATGCCGACCTCGACAAGTACAAATGCACGATCGAAGAACGCGAGGAGTACGAGCCGCACATCGACATGGGCGCCGTCATCTACGCCGGCGTCGACTATGAGATGATCGTTCGCAAGGCAGAGAAGGAAGCGGACGTCATTGTCTGGGACGGCGGCAACAACGACTTCTCGTTCTACGTTCCAGACCTCAAGATCACTGTTGCCGATCCCCTGCGGGCCGGCAATGAACTCACGTACTATCCCGGCGAGACCAACTTCCGTCAGGCAGACGTCATCGTCATCAACAAGGTCGACTCGGCTACTCCCGCACAATTGACCGAGGTCCGCGAGAACATGTACAAGGTGAATCCCAAGGCCATCATGATCGAGGCCGCTTCTCCCGTGTTTGTAACAGACCCTGACATGATTCGCGGCAAGCGGGTCCTGGTCATCGAGGACGGCCCCACGCTCACGCACGGTGAGATGAACTATGGTGCCGGATACGTCGCAGCCATGAAATACGGCGCAGCCGAGATCATCGACCCTCATCCCTATGCGGTCGGCTCCATCAAGGCCACGTTCGAGAAATATACCCAGAAGATGAGTATCCTGCCGGCCATGGGCTACAGCGATGAGCAGATCGAAGACCTGCGTCAGACCATCGAAGCAACCCCGTGCGACGTCGTCGTCATGGGCACACCCATCGACCTGCTGCGCGTCCTGAAGCTTTCCAAGCCGTCGGTCCGCGTCACCTACGAACTCCAGGAGATTGGCACACCAACCATCGTTGACGTCCTGAAGAAATTCGGGCTCATCTGACCCGGGGGGCATTATGGCCACCAAGCTCAAAGGAAGGGACCTGCTCTGCCTCAAGGACTTCTCGAAAGAGGAGATCCTCGAGATCATCTCGTTTGGCGACAAGCTGAAGATGGATTCCATGGTGGGAAAGCAGGAGCACTACCTGGAAGGCAAGTCTGTTGCCATGATCTTCCAGAAAGCCTCTACCCGCACCAGAGTGTCGTTCGAAGTCGCAGCATTCGAACTCGGCGCCCACGCATTGTACCTCAACGCGAACGACATGCAGCTGCACCGGGGTGAGACCATTGCGGACACCGCACATGTCCTTTCGCGCTA
Organism: Coprothermobacter sp.; assembly: GCA_013824685.1. Taxonomy (NCBI): domain Bacteria; kingdom Pseudomonadati; phylum Coprothermobacterota; class Coprothermobacteria; order Coprothermobacterales; family Coprothermobacteraceae; genus Coprothermobacter; species Coprothermobacter sp. Next base: position 48,444 of record PNOG01000024.1, read on the forward strand.
CGTGGCCGGTATTGTCGCACGCGTGTTCGCGCACCAGGACCTTGTCGACCTTGCCGCCAACAGCGATTCGCCGATCATCAACGCCCTGTCCGACTTGAGCCATCCGTGCCAGATCCTCGGGGACCTCATGACCATCCGCGAGAAGAAGGGCTCCCTCAAGGGCCTCAGACTCGCGTACGTCGGCGACGGCAACAATGTCGCCAACTCCCTGCTGCTCGGCTGCGCACGCGTTGGCATGAGCATTGCCATCGCATCACCCAAGGGGTTCGAGCCGAGGGAAGACATTGTCAGGACCGCAACCGAGATCGCCAAGCAGAGCGGCAGTACCGTTCTCGTGACCAACGATCCCATCGTTTCGGTCCAGGATGTCGACGTCGTGTATACCGACGTCTGGGCTTCCATGGGTCAGGAAGCAGAGCATGAGGAACGCGTGAAGGTCATGCGTCCCTTCTCCCTTACTGCCGATCTCATGGAACACGCCAAGAAAGACGCCATCGTGCTGCACTGTCTGCCGGCTCACCGCGGCGAAGAGATCACCGACGCAGTCATCGATGGCCCTCAGAGCGTGGTGTTCGACCAGGCCGAGAACAGGCTCCATATCCAGAAGGCGGTCCTGGCTCTTCTGCTCGGCTAGCGCTTGTCCGGAATCACACACTATTGACAAAGGCCGGGGATACCCCGGCCTTTTCTCTTCTTCCGTCACACGACTGGGCCGAACGGCTCCGCAGTCGTTCAGCGTCCTCAGTTCTCAGGAGTGCGGTTCGCTTTCCCCTTGCTGCTTCGCACGTACATCCCTGCTTTCTGCGCAGCAACTGCTCCGTCAGCCACCGCGGTCACAATCTGCTTCAGCGATTTGCGCCGTACGTCTCCTGCTATGTAGAGGCCCGGAACACCCGTCTCTGTCGATTCGGGAGTCATGACATAGCCTTGGGCGTCGACTTCAACCAATCCCTTGAGGAGGTCGCCTGTCGGAACAAACTCCATGGCTACGAAGACGGCTGCAACCTCCAGCGTCTTCTCCCCTCCGGCCGAAAGGCGCAGTCGAAGCCGCTCTACCTTTCCCTCTCCCTCAACGGCCGCGGGAGCCGCACCCGGAACAAATTCGACATTCGAAAGCGCTTTCAGCTGTTCAATCAGGATTGGTTCTGCCTGGAGCGAGTCGAGCGGAAACACGACGCTCACCCTGCTGCAACCGCGCGCGAGCACCAGCGCTTCCTCGACAGCGGAACCACCACCACCCACCACGGCGACCGGCTTTCCCTTGAAGAATGCAGCATCACACGTAGCACAGTAGCTGATGCCCCGTCCACGGTACTTCGATTCCTCTTTCACAGGGAGAACCCTGGGCATGGCGCCCGTCGCTACGATGACCGAACCAGAGAGGTACACTGTTCCCTCAGCGGTCGTGACCCTGAAGCCCGTGTCCGTCCTGTCAAGCGAGAGTGCCTCGTCCGACACAAACTCCGCACCGAACCGTTCAGCCTGCCGACGCATGCGCTCCATGAGTTCAGGCGCAGCAATGCCATCGGGAAAACCGGGGTAGTTGTCGATCCATTCGGTCGAAAGAACCAGTCCTCCCACACTCATGCGTTCCAGAACGACCGCCTTGACCAGCGACCGGCTGGCATACAGGGCAGCAGCCAGACCCGCAGGCCCGGCTCCTATGATCAGAATATCGGTAGTGCGTTCACTCATCATCCACCTCCATATACCCCCTAGGGTATATGTATCAGTATATGCGGAACCTGTGGAGCCGCAACCGCTTTCGGCTACTCCGTATCGACACGGCCTCCAGGCGCGGCAGGAGCAACCCTTCTTCCCTCCCGGAGCGACTGCGACCAGAGGCCTTCGAGGTTATAGTGCCTCCGGACGTCGGCACCGACGAACACATGGAAAACGGTATCCCCGTAGTCGCACACGACCCAGTCGGATGCGGGTGATGATTCGGTGAAGGTGACGACCCCGGCATCAAGCTCGACCGCCTTTGCCACCTTGCGAAGCAGTGCATCGGCCAGAACCGTATTGTCGACCGTGGCAATGACCAGGAAATCGAAGAAGGGGGTCCGTTTCCTGACGTCAATCAATCTGACCTCCTCGACCCCCATCTTCTCACACTCGTTGACGATCCGGTTTGCCAGTCGTTTGCCGTTCATGAGCACCTCACACCAAGGAATGGCTGTTCAAGTCCATTGTACGTTCTGACGTTCCGAAAGCAACGTCAATGCTCTCCCTCGCGTCAACTCAGGTAAGAATGGAGGTGAACCATCAGGCCGTGAACTCACTAGAAACGGAGGCGTAGCTGCCACGTTTCCTGATGATCCGGTTTCGATTGCCACCCACCGCGCTTGTCAGACAAGCCCTTCGGGGTAGACTCAGCATGAAACCGTCTGATACAAGGGGAGCCTGTGCGCAGAAAAGGGTTCACGCTGCTGGAGCTTGTCGTTGCGATAGCGATCGTGATGATCCTGGTGACGATGGCCGTGCCGCGTCTCGACAGGTATGTCGCGCGGGTCCGTCTCCGATTTGCCGGGATGACGCTGGTACAGGACCTCCGCAACATGCAGGCCAATGCTGTGTGTGAAGACTGCTTCTACACGATCGTCTTCGTGACCAATCAGAACAGGTACTACTTCAGACAAGGCACCAAGTCCTATGCGCCCCCTGGGACAGTCAGGACGGAGCGGTGGCTGTCGAGATACGCCGGGTTTCCGCTGGCGGTCGGCAAGAGAACTCCTGTCTCCGCAGTGTTCGGCTCTGAGACATCGATGCAGACCCCGCTGGTCACGATGAGCTTCAATTCGATGGGGAGGCCGGCTGGGACTGGCGGAGGTCATGTGACCTTCATCAACGCGTATGGTGAACGCGTCGACGTCATCATCACCCCGGTCGACGGGAACATCCGTATGGCGTGGGTTCGATGAACCAGCTTGTAACAGGGTGTAACAGGGGACAGCCGTGTAACAGGGTGTAACAGGGGACAGCCGTAGTTGTTGTAACATGGCACCGTATGTAACAGGGGACAGTCGTAGTTGTTGTAACATGGCACCGTAGAAGGAAGAGCAGGGTTGCAGGTCGCTATGCGCCTTAGTGGGCCCAGCGCAGGTGGCCGGGCTCTTTGTTGTTATCGCTAGTCCGTAGTTTAGTAGTTGAACTGCTGCACCAGGTAGGACGGGTTGAGCTGCTCGCCGGTGGTGTGCTCGATCATGGTGTTCCATGAGTACTTCGAGCCAGGCGTGAACACGTTGCCCACGAACCAGCGGCCACCTTCGGGCGTCAGGACCTTGCCGTCGGCTTTGGCGCGCAGGGTGTGGTCGAACTGGGAGGCGAGCATCTCGCCGAGCAGATAGTTGTGGTAGTAGACGGGTGCCATGGCGAAGTGGTACTTGGCGGCCCAGTCGGGCTTCTCGAAGCGTTCCTCGGGGGCGTTGAGGTACTGGATGTTCTGGACGCCCTGGTACCAGAGCCGGCTGTCGCTCTTCTCGGTGCGGTACAGCTCGCGCTCGAAGAGCGCGAAGTGGGTGATCCACCGCGTCGCGACGAGCATCTGGTTGCGGATGGCGACCGGCAGGTCTGCCTGCAGCTTCTGGAGGTTGGCGTCATCGATGCCCACCATCTGTTTGTACCACTTGGGGTCGCGGGCCATGCGCCCAAAGAACATGGCGACGGCTTCGGTCGTGAAGATGTGCGCGGGTTGGCGCAGCACCTCGGGAAGCGACATGTCGGTGTACTTGTCGTAACAGGCGTGGCCCATTTCGTGCAGGAGGGTCTCCATCTCGGTCTCGTTGGGCCGGAGGTTGGCCAGGACGCGGACGTCGCCCTTGTTGTCGAGGTGCATGCAGAAGGCGTGCTGGTCCTTGCCCGCCCGCTCGTAGAGGTCGCTGCGAGCGATGATGTCGCGGATGTCCAGCCCGATGGCATCGTAGGTGGCTGTCGCAAGTTCCTCGATGATATGGTCTCCCTTGCCCTCGAAATACACGCCGAGATCGACGTCTGAGGTACGGGGAGCTTCCTGGAAGAACATGTCGCTCATGTGCCACGGCATCAGCTGGGAAGGGTCGACGCCCAGCCGCTGTCCGACCGCCTGATCGATGGAGTCCTTGACGCGGCGAAACAGGGTGTCGGTCTGGTCGCGGTAGCTCTCGAGCGTCTGCTTGAGCCATGCGCCGTCGAACTCCTGGAGCTGGATCTGCATCTCATAGTAGTTGGCGTACCCCAGCTTGACGGCGGACTCGTTGCGCAGCTTGATGAGCTCCATGAGGCCAGGCTCAAGTACGGCGCCCACCTGCTTGCTGGCGAGCCATGCCTTCTTGCGCAGGTCATCGTCGGTGCTGGTCCGGAGGATCTCCTCGATCTGCTTGTTGTTGACTTCCCTGCCGTCGATGGTGCCGCGAAACTTCGTCGTGATGCCCTGAAGGGCGATCTGCTGGCTGACCAGTTGCTGAAGGGTCTCCTTGTCCAGCTGGTTTTCGACCATCATGTCGTGGATAAGAGTGAGCTGCCTGCGCTCGAACTCTTCCAGACTGTCCGCTGCGAGCATGGCATTCACGGTGTCGAAGCGCTCCTTGTCGGCCAGGAAGAGCCGCATCGCCAGGTCGGCATGCTCTGCTTGCGCGGCGTACTCGTCCTTCCCGGTCGTCGACAGGTTCCACGCGGCGATGTTGCACTGATAGTACAGCTCGTTCAGCTTCTCATTCAGGTCCTTCAGATACATGACTTTTTCCATAGGTACCTCCTGGGATACGTACAGTTTACGAAGGAATGTGCGAATGCAACAGGCGGGCAGAGGAGCGGCCGGAACAGGCTCCAGCTTGAAGAGGCCACACTTGACACGTTTTCGGGGCGGCATATAGTTTAAGTATTCTCTGGGGCAGGGTGAAATTCCCGACCGGTGGTAGTAGCGAAGAGCTTAGCCCACGAGCCGCTGCGGCGGTAGGACTTGGTGCGATTCCAGGGCCGACAGTACAGTCTGGATGGGAAGAGACGTTCGCTTTCCGTGCCCCCAGGGTTGATTGCAGCTGCAAGGCTGCGTCTACTATGGAGGTAGAGAATGGAATCGAGAAAACTGCGTGTGCTCGCCCTGACCGGCATGCTGGCCGCCGTCGGGTATGTCCTTCAACTGTTCGAGTTTCCCCTGCTGCCGGCAGCGCCATTCCTCAAGTTCGACTTTGGTGATGTCGCCGTCTTCATCGCGGGCTCGGCGATGGGTCCAGCGGCGGCCATCCTGACGGCTGTGGTGAAAGGAATCCTCTGGGTGCTCATCGGCCGTGGGACGAACGGCTGGGTCGGAGCAGGTATGAACACGATTACCATCATCGCCTTTGCACTACCGGTGGCTTTTCTGGCCCGCTCCAGGAAGATATGGGTCAAGGTCGCTGCAGCGGGTCTGGGCGTTGTCGTGATGACGGTCGTGATGGCCGGCGTGAACCTGATCGTGGACCCCTGGTACTTCAAGATGCCGATTGCGGCCGTCAAAGCCATGATCGTGACTGCGATCATCCCCTTCAACCTGCTCCGTGGCCTCATCAACGGAGCCGTGTCGGTGGGCATCATGCTGGCGCTTCAGCGGACGGCCATTTTCCGAGGGGACCGCTAGCTCTGGTGCCTGGCACCGCCTCACTCCGTCGTTCCCGCGCAGGCGGGAACCCACGCGACGATGCATCCCCGTTCGTCGTTCCCGCGCAGGCGGGAACCCCGTCCTGCCCTTGTTGCAGCATGTTACAACAACTACGGCTGTCCCCTGTTACAAAGTCCGTCGTTCCCGCGCAGGCGGGAACCCCGTCCTGCCCTTGTTGCAGCATGTTACAACAACTACGGCTGTCCCCTGTTACACCCTGTTACAAAGTCCGTCGTTCCCGCGCAGGCGGGAACCCCGTCCTGCCCTTGTTGCAGCATGTTACAACAACTACGGCTGTCCCCTGTTACACCCTGTTACAAAGTCCGTCGTTCCCGCGAAGGCGGGAACCCATGCGTTTGACCAAGACTGGATGCCCACCTGCACGGGCACGGCAAAGCCGCTGTTCTTGCCTCACGGGGCGCTGAGCATATACTGTCGTCATGCGCCGGGGCTTGGCATGACCGGCATTCCGTGAGGTGAAATGTGAACTCAGCCGATATTCGAGAAGGTTATCTCCGGTTTTTCGAGGGATACGACCACCTGAGACTCCCCAGCGCTCCCTTGCTTTCGCCTGACCCGACCCTGCTCTTTACCGCAGCCGGCATGGTCCCGCTGAAGCAGTACTATCTGGGGGAGGTCACTCCTCCCAGCCTGCGCATGACGTCGGACCAGAAATGCATCCGTACGAACGACATCGAGCGGGTCGGCCGGACGGCGCGCCACCATACCTTCTTCGAGATGCTGGGCAACTTCTCCATCGGCAACTACTTCAAGGACGAGGCCATCGCGATGGCGTATGAGTTCTCGACCAAGGTCCTCGGCCTGTCGGCCGACCGCATCTGGGTAACTATATATGAGGAAGACCTCCAGACCGCAGATATCTGGCAGAAGGTCGGCATCCCGCGCGAGCGGATCGTGCCGATGGGCGCTGACGACAATTTCTGGACCATGGGCCCCGTCGGCCCGTGCGGCCCCTGCAGCGAGCTGTACATCGACCGTGGCGTGCGTCACCCGGGCGACGAGAACCAGCAGATGGGCGATGAGGGGGACCGGTTCCTCGAGTACTGGAACCTGGTGTTTACGCAGTTCGACCGGCAGCCCGATGGCTCGTTGAAGCCGCTTGCCCGCAAGAACATCGACACCGGACTGGGCCTCGAGCGCATGACGAGCATCATGGAGGAGACCGACACCGACTTTGAGACGGACGGGTTCCGGCCCATCATCCAGACCGTGGCAGACTTGTCACACCAGGAATATGGGACGGATCCGCGGGTGACGGCCCGCATGAAGACCATCGCCGACCACGTGCGCGCCTGCACGTTCCTCATGGCCGAGAACCTCCTGCCCAGCAATGAGAAGCAGGGCTATGTCCTGCGCCGCCTCCTGCGTCGTTCTCAGGCGCTGGGTCGGATGATCGGCATCGAAGGCGCCTTCATGGGCAAGGTCGCGGACACGGTGATCGACGTCATGAAGGGTCCGTTCCCCGAGCTGGTCGCTGAAGGTGAGCGCATCAAGGGCGACATGGAGATCGAGGAGCAGCGGTTTGACCACACGCTCCGGGAGGGACTGGTCGAGTTCACCAAGGCGGTCGACGCGGTGCGCCAGGACGGGAGCGACACCTTGCCCGGTAAGACTGCGTTCTACCTGCACGACACGATGGGCTTCCCGGTCGAACTGACGGCTGACCTCCTGCGGGACGCCGGACTCAACCTGGACCGCGAAGGCTTCGACGCCCTGCTGAACGACCAGCGCCATGGCGGCAGCGAGTCGTCGGGTGTCGAAGAGGCAAGCCGTGAACGGACCGGGTACGTCAAGCTGAGAGGAACGGTCGGCAGTTCGCATTTCGTCGGCTATGAAACGCTGTCGGCCGAGGCTGTGGTCACGGGCCTCCTGAAGGACGGCGAAGCCGCCAGCAGTGCCAAGGTGGGCGATCATATCGGGCTCATCCTTTCGTCGACCCCGTTCTACGGCGAGAAGGGCGGCCAGGTCGGCGACACAGGTTTCATCACGACGCCGGGTGCGCGCTTCGAGGTCATGGACACCAGGACGCCCGTGGAAGGGTTGATCATCCACGAAGGCATCCTGGTCGAAGGCGCCATCGCCGCGGGAGACACCGCGCGCGCCGAAGTGGACCCGGAGCGGCGGAAGGCGATCGCACGGGCTCATACGGCGACCCACCTCCTTCAGGCCGCCCTGCGGTCCATCGACGCGACCGTCCAGCAGAAGGGTTCCAAGGTCATGCCCGACGAGTTCCATTTCGACTTCAGTTTCCGCGGCAGCCTCGGCGCGGACGACCGCAAAGCCCTGGAAGAGAAGGTGCTGGGGTTCATCACGTCCAACGCTGCGGTGCGGACCGACGTCATGCCCATCGAGGAAGCGCGCAAAACGGGCGCGTTGGCGTTCTTTGGCGAGAAGTACGGCGCGGCTGTGCGCGTGGTTGCCGTCGACGGCATCTCGAAGGAGCTGTGTGGCGGCACGCACGTCACCGCGACGGGCGATATCGGCTTCCTGCACATCCGTTTCATCCGCAGCATCGGGACGGACACCAAGCGCATCGAGGCTTCCGTCGGGATGGGCGCCCTTCGTGAGTTCTGGGCGTACCAGGAGGGGATGGAGCAGGCCGCAGGGACACTGGGCTGTGGACCTGTTCCGGCAGAGGTGACGCGCGCGGTGGAAGACCTCACGGGCGTTGTCAAGGAACGCGACCGCCGCATCGAAGGGCTCATCGCCGCTGCGACCGACCGCCGTGTGCGCGACCTGATCGCCCAGCCGGCGACCATCAAGGGCCAGCCGGTCGTCGTGGCCACGTTCGAAGGTCTGACAGCCGAAGCCCTGCGCAGTGCGGGCGACATGGCCGAGCAGCAGCTGGGGGACGGCGTATTCATCGGCATGCTCTCCGGCGGAGACGGCTTCACCGTCATCAAGGTGTTCGGCACGGCCGGCGCGACGTTCTCGGCACGCGGCATCTTCAAGGCCTTGACCGACAAGTACGGTGGCAAGGGTGGTGGCAACGACCGCATGTGCCAGGGCCGTATCGCAGGCCTGCCGACCGCAGAGGAACTGGAGGCACTGCTTGGCTGACGGTCCATCCGGCACGAAGGTCATGCTCTGTGTTGACGTCGGCGGGCGCCACATCGGCCTTGCCCGGACGGTAGGGGATGTGGGGACGGCCTTCCCTGCCGGCTCGATCGACATGGGGCTGCCGGCCGCAACGGCACGGATCGTGGTGGACCGTGTCGTGCTTGAGGGTGCGGGTTGTCTGGTCGTCGGCTTGCCGCTTGGGCTGGACGGAACGGACTCCATGCAGACGCGCAAGGTACGGCGGTTCGTGGGTTTCATCCGCAAGGAGCTGGCTGCAAGGAGTCTCAACAAGGAGGTGCGCGTCGAGCTGGTGGACGAGCGCCTGTCGTCGGTGGCCGTCGGACGGGCCGCGGCGAGCGAGGGGCTGTCGGGTTCCGCAGGCCGTGCCGGCAAGGATCAATGGGAGGCGGTCTATATCCTGCAGGGCTATCTCGACCGCACTGCACCGGAGCCGGGCGAAGGCGGCTGACATGGACGAAGGCACGCAGAACACGCCTGAGGTCACAGAGCCCACCACCAGTCCAGTGCCGCGTGGCGTACCGGTGAGGGCCGCGCGCGTCGTCGGCGTCCTGCTGATTACCGCCATCATCGCCGGTGCGGTCGGCTGGGTGCGATTCACGCGCATTGTGCCGGTAGAAGGGCCAGACGCGTATGTCGACGTCCACCCCGGGGACAGCGTGACCGCGGTGAGCGAGCGGGTCTTTGCACTCGGCATGACGTCCGGCCCCCAGGCTCTGCGCTGGTACTGGCGGCTGAGACGCGGCGGCTCACTGCGCGAGGGGCGCTATGTGCTCAAGGGTCTTGGTGACATGGAAGCGTTGTACCAGCAGGTTGCGTCGGGTTCGCCTCTCACGGCGCGCGTGACGTTCCCCGAGGGCTACACGGTCCATCAGATGGCCGCGCGCCTCCAGGAACAGGCCGGCATCACGGCTGATGAGTTTCTGAAAGCCGCCAGAGACGGCCAGGGCACGCTCCTTGAGGGGCACCTGTTCCCCGATACGTACGAATTCCTGTATGCGGGTGACGCCACAGAGGTTGTCGCGCGTATGCTCGGCAGGTTCGCCGACATGGTCCCTTCGGACTGGGGAGCTCAGGCGGCGAAGCGTGGCCTGACGGGGGGAGAGCTGGTCACCGTCGCCTCCATCGTCGAGCGGGAAGCCAGGTATGACGCGGACCGCCCGCTGGTCGCCAGCGTCATCTTCAACCGTCTGGCGGACAAGATGCTGCTCCAGATGGATGCCACGCTCGGGTATGTCCTTCCCAGCCACGACGGCTTCTACTCGTATGAAGAGCTGAAGGACAACTCGCCCTACAACACGTATGTTCACCCTGGCCTGCCGCCGACTCCCATCTGCAATCCGGGCCTGGCGTCGCTGAATGCTGCGGCGCATGCCCCGGCAAGCACCTACTACTACTTCCTGGCCAAGCCTGACGGTCACTGTGTCTTCGCGCGAACCTTCGCCGAACACGCCCGCAATATGCGATTGTATCTCCCTGGAGGCAATTGACATGACACGTCCCATTCTTGTCGGCATCGCCGGCGGTTCCGGCTCGGGCAAGACCACCGTCGCCGAGAAAATCATGCATGAAACCGCTCAGCCGGTGGTCTTCCTCAAGCAGGATTCGTACTACAGGAACTTCGACGGCATGTCCATCGAGGAGAAGCGCGGCATCAACTACGACCACCCCAGCGCCTATGACGATGACCTGCTGATCGACCATCTTCAGCGTCTGACCCATGGCGAGGCGGTCGACGTGCCCGTGTACAGCTACGCCCGCTATGAGCGCGAGTCCTGGACCGACCACGTCGAGCCTCAGCCCGTCATCATCCTCGAGGGGATCCTGGTGCTGGAGAACGCGGCCCTGCGCGACCTGCTGGACATCAAGCTCTACGTCGACACGGACGCGGACGTCCGGTTCATCCGCCGCCTCCTCCGGGACACCCGCGAGCGGGGCCGCACGGTTGAGTCGGTGGTGACGCAGTACATGGACGTCGTCCGGCCGATGCACCTCCAGTTCGTGGAACCGACCAAGAGGTATGCGGACCTGATTATTCCCGAAGGAGGCTTCAACCTGGTCGCCATCGATGTCATCGTGAGCAAGTTGCAACACTTCCTGAATTCCGTAGGTTGATGGAACTCGTCGCCAGGTTCCGTGTGCCGAACGGAGAAGTGTGGTTCGTTCAGGCGGTGCTGACCGACTGCGAGGGACAGGCGGTCGTGTCGCTTGGCGAACGGGAGGCTGACGAGAGCATCATGAGTGTGCTCTATGATGATGCCGCCGAGGGCGAGCTGGCGCCCCTGTTTGCATATTTGACAGCGGTTGGTAAGATAGTGCCAGTCCAGCAATGCGAGTGAGGATGGGGGGAGTGACGTTGGCTGATTCTGACGAGGAGCGGTTGCGTAACCAGATCGGGGAGTTCGTGGGCCGTCGCGACTATGACGCGGCCCTTCGGTTCGCCGTGCGCGAGGCCGACCATGCCTATGCGCGGCAGCGATATGCCCAGGGCCTCGACGTTCTCAACGCCCTCGTCCAGCTCCTCAAGGACCGGCAAGTCGCGTCGTGGGGAATCTACATCGGTGCCTACCAGAAGATCGTGGGCCTGGACCACCAGCTCAAGGACAAATCCGCCACCATACGCGACCTGGTCGAGCTGTCCCGCTACTGCATCAAGGACGGCGACTTCGACAAGGCGCTGGCGGCCGGCAACCAGGCCGTCGGTATCGACGCGCGCAGCACCGACGCGCTCAACCAGAAGGCGCGTGCACTGGCGTACCGTCGTGACTATGTTCAGGCCTTCAAGGTGCTGGACCAGAGCCTGGAGATCAGCCCCCAGAATCCTCGCACGCTGTACTTGAAGGCCAGCATTCTGGCCAACAACGGCAAGTTCGCCGACGCGCTCGCCGTGTATGAGCAGCTGCGCATGTCCGATCCCTCCTATCCGGGGCTTGGCAAGGCCATTGCCGAGATGCGGCGTCAGATCGACTGGAAGGTCAAGGCAGTGGAGGGACCAGGCAGCGGCATGCGTGCGTCACAGCCCCCGGAAGTCGACCGCGTGCCTGCGATTGAGCGCAAGTCCAGGTCGATCGAGCCGGAAAGTCCCACGAGAACGACGCTCGAGACATTGTACGACGAGGCAGTCGTGGGTGAGTCCACGGCGGTGGCCGTTCCTGCATCAGAACCACCGATGCCGCCACAGGAGGAAGCTGCTCCGTCCTCAGCCCAGCAGGAGAAGGCCGCGTCCGCTCAGCAGACCGATGGCAAGCCCTCCCAGACGGACGTCGCGCGCGACCTTGTGCCAGGGGCGCCCCTCAGATTGAACCAACATCCTCGGGAGGACATGTCGGGCGACGTGAAGATGGCAACCATCCCCGTACCACACCAGGCATGGATGAAGCCGGAGGAGGAGTCTGAGACGTTTGGCAGACGCCCCGTGCCTTCCGAGGCCGCCGGGCTGACGGTGTTGTCCCCCGAGGAACTCAGGTTGGCTTCTCTCCGCAAGGAGCGTGAGTCTGCGACACATCCTGTCCCGTCGGGCACTGCGTCTGTTTCACGGACAGCAGTCACCGCGCCACCTTGCCCGACGCCCGGGCAGGAGGCCGAACGGCAGTTGATCGGCATTCTCAAGGACATCAGCCGGGGCACGATGGAGCGGGAGGATCTGATGCAGCGCCTTTCCGATGCGGGCAGCGTGACCATCCCGCTGTCGCTGGGAGCCCTGTATCTCAGCTTCCTGCGCAGTCCCCAGGACGCAGGGGTCATGGGTGACCTGCTGACGTGGATGGGAAGCAGTGGCTACACACGCCTTCCCCTGTTCATCGTCGAAGAGGCTGCTGCGCTGGGAGCCAGGATCGATTTCCGGGACCCGCAGATCGCTTCCATCGTCCTGTCCGCCGACGGCTCGGACATGGCTCCCGAGCTGAGAACGCGCAGGGCCGAAGTTCTGCTCGAGCGCGGCGACACCGCATCGTATGTACGGGAGGAACTGGACATGATACGCCAGGCTGCGGGGTCTGCTTCTGCCGAAGGCATCGTGCGCCAGCTTGTTCATGTCCTGGAGCATTGCCTGGCCGAGGACGCCTGTGCGCAGGAGGTCCTTGCCGCCGCCACGGAACTGAGTGTGCTGGATCAGCTGGTCGACCGCATCACCCAGGACGCGGACATGACGAAAGCGCCGGCGCTGGAGGCCGCGATCGTCGAACGGCTGGGGCGTGCGGGTGTCGATGAGTCCACATTCCTGAACAACGAAGGGCTGTTCCAGCATGTCACGCTCAGTGTGGAGAAGTCGGCCATCCTCCGGCGTATCCTGGCGAGTGCCATCAATCCGACGGTTCGGCGCAAGGTCGTCCAATCCCTGCTTGTCCTGGGCACCCCCAGTATGGCCGAGTTCACCGAACTGGTGGGGCTCATGGCCAGGGAGCACGATACGAGCAACACGGCCTATCTCATCCAGTACCTGGTGGACCACCGGCAGGAGATTACCGACGGCCGGTACCTGCTGGAGAAACTTGCCCACGTCGTCCCGACGGACTTCGAGAGCAGATACGGGCTGGGTCTGGCGGCCGAACAGCTTGGGGTTCACGATGCCGCTGCAGGGTACTTCGTTGCCGCCATCCGGGCTCATCCCGGGGATCCCGACACGGTCCAGCGCGCCCTGGGGGCTATTCTTGCATCCGGCGCATACGACCTCATCGCCGACGTGGCCTCGCTGTCGCAGTTGTCTCCCGCTGATGTCGAAGGCCTGGTGGACAAGGCAGCTGCCGAGACGCCCGGCATCACCGCCGAGTCTAGCGACCAGCGCCTGGTGTCCGCATGGGCCGCATTTGCGGGCGGTCGCTACGAAGAGACGGTCGCGATGAGTTCCGGCACCGTGAGAGGGGGAGGAGACCCACGATTCTACCTCCCCCTGGCCCTTGCGTTCGTTCACCTGGGATTGCCCGAATTGGCGACCCGGGAGCTGGATCACGCCGCGCACCTGCCGAACGTCACGGACGAGGCCAGGCTGGTTCTCAGGTATCATGCCGCCGTGGTCCACCTGGGACAGGGCAACAGCCAGGAGGCGGCACAGCTGTTCCAGGAGGTGGGCGAGTCCTCGCCCGGCTTCCGTGACACTGAAGAACTGCTCAGCAGGTGTGGGAGCCAAGGCTCCAAGATCGCGAAACCGTAGAGCGCGGAGGACACGTGGAAAACAGACGGTCGGTAGGCAGCATCCTGATTGCACGGGGGTATATCAACGAGCAGGCTCTGGACGGAGCCATCTCTGCTCAGCAGCACACCAACGAACCGCTGCTCAAGATTCTCATCGATCAGGGGTTCATCAACGATGACATCAAGGCACAGGTCCTGGCAGAACAGTGGCACATGCCATTTGTGGACGTCATGGCGGAGCAGATCGGGTCGGACGTGCTGGCGATCGTGGACCAGGAGCGTGCCAAGCGCTACGGTTTCGTCGCGTTCAAGCGCGAGGAGGGCGTCGTCAGCATTGCACTCAGCGACCCCACCAACATCGAGCTGATGGACTACCTGCTCGCCACGTACGGGCGCGAGACGAAGTTCTTCGTCGCTCCCAAGAACGCGATCTACGGCGCCATCGAGAAGTACTACACGGTCGGCAACTCCATCAAGGAGGCCAGCTCGGAGGCGAAGACCGAGATCATCGCGGAAAGCGGCGAAGAGGTCAGCATCGAGCAGCTGCGCGAGATGGGTCAGGACGCTCCCGTCATCCGGCTGGTCAACACCATCATCACCCAGGCCATCGTCGAGCGTGCGTCGGATATCCACGTGGAACCGCAGAAGGGCCACCTGCGCATCCGCTACCGCGTCGACGGCATCCTGCAGGAAAAGCAGAGACTGCCGCGCAACATCCAGCCCGGCGTGCTCTCGCGGTTCAAGATCATGGCCAACATGGACATCGCCGAGCGGCGCAAGCCCCAGGACGGCCGTATCTCCCTGCGCATCGACAACAAGGCCATCGACTTCCGCGTCAGTTCCCTGCCCACCATCTTCGGCGAGAAGATCGTTCTGCGTATCCTGGACAAGACCAGTGCCATGGTGCCCCTCGAGAACCTTGGATTCCTGAATGATACGCTGACCCTCTTCAACAACGTCATCAGCCAGCCGTACGGGATGATCATCATTTCGGGTCCTACTGGCGCCGGCAAGACGACGACCCTGTACTCCGTGCTCAACCGTCTCAACACGGCCGGCAAGAACATCGTCACGGTGGAGGATCCGGTCGAATACCAGATGGACGGCATCAACCAGGTGCAGGTCAACGTCAAGGCCGACATGACCTTTGCCAACGGCCTGCGCAGTATCCTGCGTCAGGACCCGAACATCGTGCTCATCGGCGAGATCCGTGATGGCGAGACGGCGCAGATCGCCATCGAGGCCGCCCTGACCGGGCACCTCGTCCTGTCGACCCTGCACACCAACGATGCGCCCTCGGTCGCCACGCGACTGATCGACATGGGCATCGAGCCATTCCTCATCGCGTCGTCGCTCATCGGGGCTACGGCCCAGCGCCTGGCGCGCAAGATCTGCCCCGAGTGCAAGGAGCCCTATGTCCCGCCGGCCTCGGCCCTTGAGGGTCTGGGCCTCAGCACACGGGGCAAGCTGGAAGACGTCACGTTCTACAAGGGTGTCGGCTGTCCGAAATGCGGTGGTTCAGGCTACCGTGGACGTACCGGCATTCATGAGATGATGAAGGTGGACGACGAGCTGCGCCGCCTCATCCTTCACAAGGCCAGCGCGCGCGACATCTCTCAGGCCGCACGCAGCCATGGAATGCGCACTCTGCTCGAGGATGCCCTGGTCAAGGCCAGGGAAGGCATCATCACCCTCGAGGAGGTCCTGCGCGTGGTATCTACCGTCGAATCGGACTGAAGGAGCCGTAATGATTGCCGAGACAGAGGTACATCGCATTGATCTTTCGACGATTCTGAAAGTCGCCACGGAAAAGAATGCCACCGACATCCATCTCCAGGTCGGTCTGCCCCCCATCCTGCGTATCCAGAAGAAGCTGGTGGCTCTCGGCAGCGAGAAACTCTCGCCCGAGCGTGTCGAGGAACTCATGTTCCCCATCATGAACGACCACCAGAAGGTGCTGTTCAAGCAGAGTATGGAGTACGACTTCAGCTATGGCGTCAAGGGGCTGGCGCGCTTCCGCATCAATGTGTTCCGTCAGCGCGAAACGATGGCGGCGGCCTTGCGCAAGATCCCCTACGAGATCCCCGGCATGGACACGCTGGGTCTGCCCCCAGCGACGTTCACGTTCCCAAAGCTCAACCGCGGGTTCGTCCTCGTGACCGGGCCGACCGGCCATGGCAAGTCCACGACCCTGGCCTCGGTCATCGACCGCATCAACCAGGAACGGCAGATGCACATTGTGACACTCGAGGACCCCATCGAGTACCTGTTCCAGCACAAGCAGAGCATCGTGGTCCAGCGCGAGCTGGGCACGGATACGCAGAGCTTCGCAAACGCCCTGCGCAGCGTCCTGCGCGAGGACCCGGACGTGATCCTGGTCGGTGAGATGCGCGACTTCGAGACCATCGGAGCCGCCCTGACCGCAGCGGAGACCGGGCACCTGGTGTTTGCGACACTGCACACCAACAGTGCGGCGCAGACCATCGACCGCATCGTGGACGTGTTCCCGCCGTACCAGCAGCAGCAGGTCAAGGTCCAGCTCGCCAACGTCCTGTCGGCGGTCATGACCCAGCAGCTCATGGTGCGCAAGAACGGCGACGGCCTGGTGCTCGCGTGCGAGGTGATGCTGGCGACTTCCGCCATCAAGAACCTTATCCGCGAGGGCAAGACCTACCAGATCCAGTCGGTCCTGCAGACCAGCACCGCGATGGGCATGATGACCATGGACCAGTCGCTCAAGGCCCTGTACGAGCGTGGTGTCATCAGCTACGAGGATGCGATAGACCACGCGTACGACCCCAAGGAACTCCAGCGCCTGCTGGGACGCACCTGAATACACTGAGAGGAGGCACCTATGGCAACCTTCACGTACGTTGCGGCTGACCGGTCAGGCAGCACCCAGCGCGGTACCATCAGCGCGGCGAATACGCATGAAGCCGCCGAGCTCATCCGCGGCAAGGGCCTTGTCCCGGTGAACATCAACGCCGCCAGGAGCGCGGGCGGCGCTCTTGCCGTGCGCAGTTCCGGCCCTTCTGGCGAGGCAAAGCAGGGCAGGCTCGCCTCCGGTGGAGGCATCGCCGCCAAGGACCTGGCCATCTTCACCTCTCAGCTGGGCACCATGCTCAACGCGGGTCTGTCCATCACGAAGACGCTGGACATCCAGAGCAAACAGCTGAACAGCAAGAAGCTGCGCATGATCACGGATGACCTGAAGAAGAAGGTCGAGTCCGGCCTTCCCCTGTCGAATGCCATGGACAACTACACCGGAGTCTTCAGCACCCTGTACACCGCTATGGTCCGGTCGGGCGAGGCGTCAGGCAACCTGGGCAACAGCCTGCTCAAGATGGCTACGTTCCTGGAGCGCGAGGCGGAGCTCAAGCGCAAGATCAAGAGTGCGACCAACTACCCGATGATCGTCATCATCGCCAGCACTGCCATCGTCCTCGGCCTCTTCATCTTTGTCCTGCCGCAGTTTGTCGGCTTCCTGACAGCACTGAACGTGCCCCTGCCCCTGCCGACACGCATGACGCTCGCGATGAGCGACTATCTGGTGCACCGGTGGTATGTCCTCCTTGTCGTCGTCGGGGTCATCTTCTTCGGTGCCCGCGCGTGGTTCCGCACGCCTCGTGGCATCCACTGGAAGGACAGCACGGCGCTCAAGGCGCCCGTCATCGGCCCCCTGGTGCTCAAGACCTCCATGGCGCGCTTCACCGACACGCTGGCGACCCTGTTCGGGGCCGGCGTCCCGCTCATCGCATGCCTTGAGATGGTGGGCGGCACGATGGGCAATACCGTCGTTGCGGCGACCATCGACCGGGTCATCGATTCCATCAAGGGTGGCGCCGCGCTCAGCGCAGCCATGGCCGAGACGCAGTTCTTCACTCCCATGGTCATCCAGATGACGGCAGTTGGTGAGGAGTCGGGTTCCCTTGAGACCATGCTGGGGAAAGTCGCCACGTTCTACCAGACCGAGGTCGACGCGGCGGCGGACAACTTGACCAACTCCCTCAACCCTATCCTGATGATCGTCGTGGGCGGCATGATCGGCTGGGTCCTCGTCTCCCTGTACCTGCCCATCTTCACGATGGCGGGGGGCATCTCCTGACACGAAGAGAGGAAGCTGTGAAGCGCAAGGGGTTCACGTTGCTTGACCTGATTGTGGCGATTGCCATCATCATCATCCTGGCGGCGATCGCGATACCGTCGTATCTCAAGATGATGGACAAAGCTCGCCGTTCGGCAGTCGTGGCGGAGTTCGCCAACCTCGCCACGGTACTGGAAACCTTTCACACAGACTGGGGCCACTACCCCCTGGCGGCAGCCGGCTCTCAGGCCATCGCACTGAACGACTCCGGGGTGTACCGTGAGCTCACGACTGAGGGTTCCGGCGTGGCGCTCACGAATGTGGCTGGAGCCAAGACGGTCCATGGCGATACTGCCCCCATCGTCTACATTGGAGCTGGAGCCCTGTCCAGCATGACCAATCCCTTTGTCGCCTCGTCATCCGATCCGCAGTATCGGTATGCAACAAATGAGGCCGGTACCACTTGGGTTCTCTACGTCAAGATGGGGACATCCGGGAGTGCACGGTATCTGGTGCGTACTGACCGCCAGTCAGGGATCGTCGAATCTGCGACCGAACCCACGGTGTAGTGGCAGAGCGGCGGGACGGACATTGTGGACGAATACTTGACAAAAATGGGGAACTTGTTCTACTGTCGATACAGGGTAAAGTTCCCCCGAGGATGTTAGTCTCAATCCGAGGGGCGTCCTTCCCTGCAGGAAGTGCTGAGAAGTCGGTCCCGATACAGTGGACGCCAGGGGCCGATGGAGCTGGGTGGCGTAACCGGCCTGGTCAAATGCTTGGACTTCAGGTCCAGGAGACACGCAAGAGTAAGGAGGCGACAACACACCAGTGACCAATTCGCGAAAAGCCCGCATTGGCATCATGCGAAATCGCAGTCGACAGAACAGACATAGTAACAACCTGCCACAGGCAGGCAACCTACAAAGACTTCCAAGGAGGAAGCAGTGAAGAGAAGAGGGTTTACACTGATTGAGCTGATGGTGGTCATCGCCATCATCATCATCCTTGCAGCAATCGCTATCCCCAACTACCTGAAGATGACCGAACGTGCCAAGAGGTCCCGTCTTGCCTCGGACTTCGCGACGCTGGCAACCGTTCTTGAGACGTTCAAGACTGACTGGGGCATCTATCCGATTGCAGGCACGGGGCAGGCAGTCAATGGTGCGGCTACCGTCATTCGTCGTGAACTCAGCCAGGGGGGCACGGGCACTGCTGTCACGAATATCGCTGGCCAGTACAATGCTGTGGGTGAACAGGGTCCAGTCAACTACATCAAGGATGGCACTTTGACGAGCATGATCAACCCGTTCATCCCCACGAATCCGGTCACGTATCTCTCGACCGCGACCGGTTCGACGGGCTGGGCAATTTGGGCTCAGATCGAGACATCCAAGTTCCTCTACCGTACTGACTCGATGTCCACGGTGAGCGAGGCTGCAGCAGCCCCGACGGTCCCTTAGGCCAGCTAGCAATCTGTCTTTGGGGTCAGCTGGTAAAGAGCCCCCAACGTGGTAAGTTCGTTTCTTCAGCCGGAGCCTTCGGGCTCCGGCGTAAGAGGAAGAGGTTCTGTGGCCGTGGAAAGCGCGAGCGTTTTCTCCCCGAGGATGTTTTCTCAATCCCCCCGAGGATGTTGGTTCAATCCGAGGGGCGCACTCGGAGGGACGCTTTCGAGGGCTTCAGGGCACCATGGTGGCCCGCGAGGTGCTTCACAATGTGCACTTGTCAATGCTGCAAACCTTCGTATAGTTAGAGCAGGTAAGTAAGTGGAGCACACCATGAGGAAGACAACAGAGCATCGCTCATACGTTGGATCAAGGGCAGTCCCCCGAGCATGTTTTCTCAATGCAAGGGGTGTACTCCTCTCGCTTGATGGCCCGAGTTCAGCCTCTCGCACTTCATACCGTCGCCCCGCCGAGCACGTTGGTCACATGCGAGGGGCGTCTCCCGGCTTCACCCCCCGAGGACTTTTTCACAATCCGAGGGGCTTCACTCTCGTCGAGGTCGTAGTTGCGGCGGCGATTCTGCTCATCCTCATTATTGGACTGGCAGGTATGTTCGCGCGCGGCGTGACCGGGTTCAAGCAAGCACAGCTGGTGACCATGGCGCAGAACTTGGCCGAGTTTCAGGTTGAGGACCTCAAGAACCTCGCGCCCAGCGTGCTCAACCAGCTGGTGTTTGGCAAGGATGCCGACCCGGCGGTGGGCTATCAGGACGTCAACTATCCATATCCCACGCGTGACGCGATGGCGGCAGACTATGACGCCGCCGCACGAGCTAACGATGAAGAGTTTTGGATGTATGACTCGGGAAAGCTTCAGACGGACTTCATGGTTGACGGCGTTGCTCTCATCGGCACTACGTTTGTGGCGGGGACGACGGCCATGCCGGCGATACCGACCGATACCGACGTATTGCTGGGGAGCAACATCGTCGTTGAGCGCTATGGAGTCGACCAGGTCACCGGGGATCCCCTCTATTGGGAGGACGGTGGAGAATGGTACTCATGGGATGGAGTAACGCGGACCGATCTCACTGGGGTGCCGCCCTTGGGAACCGTCTACTACTATCGCATAGTCCTCCAGAAAGAGGCCTACCCGCTATTCAGCAGGCAGGTGCGTGTGGTCCAGTATGACGTGAGCACTCCCGATGGTTCTGATGTCTGGAGCACGGCACTGGATGAGACCCTGTATCGGACCTTTCAGGGGGACGCGCGCACCAAGTTCGACTACGAGATAGTCATCTGGTACAAGCAGAACGGTGTCGACCGGGTCCTGTTTCGGTCCGGCGGGACGATTGCCGTGCCGTTTGCCATGGTCCTTGCGGACGGGAGCGTCGCATGAAACGCCATGCCGGGTTCACCCTCATCGAGGTCATGATCGTGGTGGCGGTGACCGTCATCCTGCTGGGGGCCGTGTTCGCTGTCAACTTCCGCATCACTGACTTGTGGCGCAGTGAGCGCGTGCGACAGGCGCTTCAGCAGAATTTCCGCTTCGCGGCCGACATATTGACGACGAACTTGCGGCAAGCCACGGACGTCAGTGTGCCTGCCCAGAACACCATGGGTGATGTGCTTACCTTTGACTACATTGCGACGCCGTCTCCGAGCGAGACGCGGCACCGTGTCACCTATAGGCGAGTTGTGAACGGCGAATTCTGCTATGTCCAGCGGAGTGAGGCTCCGCTGGAGTCCTACGTTGTCGTTGTGGATGGCGTATCAGTGACCAGGTGGAGGCTTCCTGCTGTGCCCGTCTGGTCGCATACTGCGGTTACCGAGGAGATATCGACACTTGCTGCGCTTCATTTCATCCAGCGCGGTTCGCGCGTGGTCACTATTCTGGTCGCACAGTATGGTTCGGGCGGAGCGGTGCAGACTGTCAGCTATGTGCTTCAGACGTCTGTCCGTACACTATATGATGGAACGTGATATCGAGAGCAGCACGATTGCTCCGGAGGGAGATACCCATGAGAGACATTCGGCAGATTAAGCGGCGTCCGGGGTTCGTTCTGGTGACCGTAACGCTGGTTGCGGCCCTGTTGTTCATCTCGGCGCTCATGTTCGTTAACCAGCTGACGACCGAGAGCCATGTGACCAAGACAGACGCCTATTTCAAGTCGGCCCTCAACATTGCTGAGACTGGCCTGAACAACACCCTCATGGATATCAGTCAGGGCGTCGGCACAGCGGCATGGGCACAGGTATTCCAGAGCGGTGGTGACACGCTGGATGCGGTTGCCAGTTCCGCAGTCCATGGTACGTATCAGGTCGACGTGGACGTTGTCGGCACGCCAGAGAGCCTTGGCAGCAACCAGTATCGGGCTGAGGTTCAGGTGATGTCGACGGGCGCTATCTACACGCCCGCCGTCACCGATATGCTTTCCAGCGACGCATACGCGGCGCGGCGGGGGGTCCGGACCGGCACGATCGCCACGTGGACATATATTCCGGCTCATACTACGACGACACCTGACGTAACCATACCTGCGGTGTATGAACCGACCACGTTTGCCATCGACTATGGCATATTCACGGGCGGGAATCTTGTCATCAAGGGTTCGTCCCAGGAGATCCACGGAGACGTCTTTGCCAATGGGAATGTTTTCATTCAGAAGTCCAGCGGTCTTGTTGCCGGCGATGCCTATGCCGCGGGCACCGTGACAGGCGGCATCCCGGCGGACGACAAGCACCCGGGGCAGACGCCCATCCCCTTCCCCGAGATTGACATCGCCATGATGCGTCAGCTGTTTGACGCGTACCTGCGCGGCATCTATCCGTACGATGGGACGGTCGTGGGCATGACGAACACGAGCTTCACGCCACTTGGTTTGATCCAACGCGCAATTTGGAACGTCGACACGCTGGTTGCGGCGGCTCGTATCGATACGGCTACCGGACTGTATGAACTACCCTCAATGGTCCCGATTACTTCAGCCGTCCGCAGCGCGCTGATCGATCCGACAGCAGTCTACTACTTTGACGGCGACGTCAAGCTGGCAAGCAACTCGGCTCTCTCTGGCACCATCGTCATCGACGGGGAGTTCTTTATCAGCGGCAACGTTGAGGTTGGGACGGCGGGCACACTGGTCAACATTATTGTCACCGGCGACGTCACCAAGGACACGGGCTGCAGCCTGATTAACGGTCTCGTCTACACCGGTGGCTCATTCACCGGGCGCGGCACTGCGGACATCAATGGCGCGCTCATCGCGCGCAATAGCGTGGACATGAGCGGCAACTTCAATTTGACGTACAATGACAGCCTGCCGCCGATCACCATCGGTGGGACACTGGTGCAGGATGAAGAGTTCATTCCAGGTACGACCGCGTACCATCCTGCCGAGTATAACCTGGACGATTTCGAACAGCCTGTTTCCGGCGACCGCATGTGGCAGGAGGTCACGAACCTCGACTGATGAGCGTGTGGGTGGACGTGAGATGAAAGCCGGACGGCGAGGGGTCACCCTCATCGAGTTGATGGTGGTCATGGCCGTGGTCATTGTATTGGCAGGCGCGTCAATCGCCTATGGTGGGACATACCTTGCGCGCCGCCAGGTGGAGGGTGTTTCCTTCCAGCTCGTGCAGGACCTGCGCGACGTCCAGTCGACGGCTGTCTTTACGCGCAGGTATGTCAAGGTGTCCTTCTTCCCCGCTGCCAACTACTATACGTTTGAGCGGTCGGCTGGCGGGGCCGTTGTGCGCCGTGACCTGACCAGCGCGGCAGGGTTCGTCAGTTTCATCACCGGCTCGGCGGCTCCCGGTGATTCGGTACACCTCACGAGTGCCGAAAAGGCCCCCCCCAAGACACAGGTTGACCTGTACTTCACGCCGGGTGGCTCAGCCTCCACCTCCGGGAGTTCCGTGGCACTTGTTGATAGTGAGGCGCGCATCTCGCTGACGTCGCGGTCAGGTGCCATCGTCGACGTTTTTGTTTCCTCGATCATCGGCCGCGTCCGGATGGCTTGGCGCTAGATAGCGCATAGCCTAGGTTTGATTGCAGGCCCAGCCATCAGGCTGGGCCTTTTGATTGCCGCTGTCGGAGCGCATCCGGATGGCGTGGGTCCGGCAGTGAGGGTTGGGCTCTTGACAGTGCGGGAGTCCTGAGTATCATTTAACTGTTCGACACGCAGAGGAGTGAAGAGTGAAGGCCATGCGCGACGAGAGAAGCGCAAGGTCTTGACTTTTTTTGCTGTCTGCCTATTATATAAGTCCGTCGTCTCACCCCCA
>PNOG01000025.1 GCA_013824685.1 Coprothermobacter sp.
CCAGAGTCTCATGCTGACCGGTGACTCGCGCGCTGCCGCCGAGTGGGTGGCGAAGGACCTGGGACTTGACGACTTCTTTGCCGAGGTACTGCCGCGCGAGAAGGCAATGAGGATCCAGGAAGTCCAGCACAGGGGGCTGACGGTAGCCATGGTCGGCGACGGCGTGAACGACGCGCCGGCGCTAGCCCAGGCCGATGTCGGGATTGCGATCGGCGCCGGCACCGACGTTGCCATCGAGACGGCGGACATCATCCTGGTCCGCGACGACCCCCGCGACGTCGTGGCAGTCGTGCGGCTGTCGCGTGCCACGTACCGCAAGATGCTGCAGAATCTTGCATGGGCCACGGGGTACAATGTCGTCGCCATCCCGCTGGCAGCGGGTGTTCTTGCGGGAATCGGGTTCGTCATGAGCCCAGCCGTCGGCGCCGTCCTGATGTCCCTGTCCACCATTGTCGTCGCCATCAACGCTCGCCTGCTCAAAGCACCACGGACATAGAATCGCAATCCCTGGGGTCACGGTGGGAGGTCGAACGGTTAAGCGGTCTGGACCAATACGGTGGTCTTCGGGATTAGCATCACATCGATCCTGGTCCGGTTGGAGGTATCCGAGAACGTGAAGCTCCACGGAGATGGATTTCGGAGGTAGTGCTAATGAGGTGGTGGACCCAGGGGATTCTGGTTGGAACCTGATTCTGGTTGGAACCTTTTGCTCGTGGAATTGTCGAGACTCAGGAGGATTGTTGAGCAATCCGTGAATGGAAGGGGGCAAGACTCCACGAATACCGCAACAGAACACACTCAGGAAGTCCACCGTCATCCATAATGTCGGGGGAGTCTCCGTCGCGTTCACCACCTAAGTCAGTAGGACAAATGATGTATTGGGGGTGTAGTCATGTCACTTCAACATAGAATCCATATGGCCTGAAGGCGAACTCCTGAACCGTCGCCCGCTCGAGCAGGCCATTGTCTGATGACCCATGAGCGCCGAAGAACGGGCCAGACTCCCAGTGTTGGAGGGCAAGCCGGAGTCTGCTGGATCTCGCCCTTCTTCCCAAAGGGGCCCTGAATCCGAAGTCTCACTCACTGATATGCGTCCGCACCGATTCGGCCCTCGCCACGGAGCTGGGATGAAGCCATAGTGGGTAGTCCGTACCGGGCGATAGACACGTTTCCGCGTGCCCAAGAAGCTGGTGAACTGACCTTCTCCTGAGGAACTTGGAGGGCGGGGGGATGCACTGTTCCAGCGGTTCCGAGGTCGACGCGGGACCCGTTGCTCTACTGACATTTTCCTATTGACTGGGACCGATAATCTGACTACCGTATGATTAGAGGATTAGCCCGGATGTCTCCGTGATGGCGGCGTGTGAATCTCAGTGACCGCCTGATCGTCACACATCTTGGTCGTAGGAATAGGCACTTCTGGTCATCCGCTTTCGTCTATCTTGGTCCAATCATCCGTATCGCGATCCTGAGCATCGACCTTCGGTCACGTGATGACATCTGAGCCGGCACAATGCCGTGGAACCTCGGGAGGAAACTGAGATGGAACACCAGTCAGGGAGAAAGGCGCTTGTTCATCGGGCCAAGGGAAACTTCGTGGTGGAAGAGAACATCGGGAATGTGCAGTGGCCCCAACAGTGCGCCGTGTGCGGGGGGCCCGCCGAAACAACTGACTGCCTGCATCTGCACAGCACGTTCAAGGCGCTGGGCAAGATCGATGTTGACGTCGATGGCATCCCGTACTGCAGGGAGTGCTTCCCCAAAGTGCACAGGGGCAAGGTGCTGGAGAGGGTTCGAACCGTCCTCGCCTTCGTGCTTGGAATTCCCCTCGGGCTGTATCTGATTGTCCTCTCGATGCAGCAGCGGAGCAGCGGTTCAAAATTCGTCTGGATTGGCATGATCATGGTGCTCGCCCTTGCCGCGGGCTTTGGCCTCTCGTGGCTCATCGTAGACTTCCCGATCAGGAGACTCTTCAGGCGGCAATTCGCCAAGCCTGTAGATGCATGGCTCATCCAGGAGAACAAGAGCGACAACCGGGAGGGGATCAGCGTGGTCATCTCGATCCCCAACGAGGACTACGCTGCCGCATTCGCCGGCCTCAACGGTGCTTAGGAAGCGGAGATGCAAACGCCGACGGTGCCCATGTCCACGGTTGACTACGAGCAGGCAACCTCGTACAGGAGGCTGGCGGCACGTGGAGTTGACCTTGCCGTAGCATTCCTCGTGCTGCTGCCGCTGAGCATGGGGGTGGTAGTCCTCGTGGGTCGACTGATCGGCTCTGCTATGACGGTCGAAGTATCTGGCTGGGTCGGCGGTGCCTGTCTCTTCATCGCCCCCATCGCGTATGACGCCATCATGACACACCTGCTTGGCAAGACGCTCGGCAAGATGGCACTGGGACTACGAGTGGTCGACGGCCAGGGTGCCAGACTGAGCTGGGGACGAAGCCTCCTCCGAGCGACCGTAGCATACCTAAGCGGTGTTGCCACGGTCTTCCTGATCGTGGCTACCGCGTCCATTCTTGGCTGGGTGTTCCTGCGGGGTTTGTCCACTTACGCACGGTTTCCACATGATCGCGTATCGAAGAGCTTCGTTGTCCGGGAGGTCAAGGGTGAGCCCAAGAAGACCCCCAAGGGAGCTGCTGCGACCGACTCCGCAGGAGGTATATCTCCTATTACCGATCTGGAGAGACTTCGGGAGCAGGGGATCATCTCTGAAGAGGAATACGAGCGAAAGAGGAAAGAGGTGGGCCTCTGACGAGGCGGAGTCCAAGGCAAGGAGCATCCCGGCTGGTTTGGGTGGATGACCACCTCTGGCGACGCCAGAGGTGGTGAAGAAAGAGCTTGGCAAATTGGAGGATATGGGATCCTCCTGAGCAGCATCTGATCTGACTACGAGACAGCAGTTCCAGAGGTTCGTTTCCCCCGAAGGAATCGCGACAAGCGGATCAGGATGTAGAACCAGCCGAATCGCCTCTTGCTTACAGAGGAGAGGCTTCCAACAACAGTCCAAAACGCTGTGGTGGACCCGAGCGGTTCCAGTTGGAACCTTTTGCTGGCGGAATTGTCGAGACTCAGCCAAATAGCCGAGCGTGCCACCAACGACAGGAACCATGAGTCCTCAAGTGCTGCAGTACCAGAGGCGAGGAAGAGATAGCGCTATCTACAATCAGGGGGATATGCTCCCAGTGTTCACTACCCAAGTGTCTAGAACCAATACTTGGTACTCTATCAGTCCAATCTACTCAGTCCTGTACCCATCGAGTGTTTGTCGAGGAAGAACGTCCTGATCTCTCGCCCGCGCGCGCGACAAACCGGAGCCGTCCACACATTGCTCACGCAGTATCTGGGGCACTCTGAGGTACTCGGACACCCCGCCTTCACCGGGCCTGCTCGAGTCCACCTGCATTGACAACCACCACGAAGAGGCATAGAGTGCTCATATGCCCCAGGGGGGCATTAGGCATAGTCTCAATCTGGTTTTGGAAAGGTGGTGTCGGATCATGCATCTCATCGACAAGTTTCGAGAAGAGGAGTTTCGCACGTTGTGCTTGACCGTTCTATCAGGAGCCTTTCTGGTAGCCAGTTTCTTCAAGTGGTTTCAAGGAATGCCCTTTGATCCGGCGTGGGTAGCGATTGTCGTGAGTGGCATCCCGATTGTGTTTGGCGCAGTGAAGGGATTGGTCACGGAGTTCGATGTCACCGCAGACGTTCTCGTCGCGATTGCCCTGGTTGCAGCAGTCAGCATCGGAGAGTATTTCGCTGCCGGAGAAGTCGCGTTCATCATGCAGATCGGCAAGGTGCTGGAGGACGCCACGGCCGCGAAGTCACGCAAGAGTCTCCAGGTACTCATCAAGCTTACTCCTCAGAAGGCCCGTCTCCGTACAGCCGATGGAGAGCAGGAGATACTCGCTTCAGAGGTCAAGACAGGTGATCTGCTTCTGGTCCGTCCTGGCGAGGCCATTCCCGTAGACGGGAGGATTGTCCGCGGAAGCACGTCAGTCGACCAGTCTGCCATGACGGGCGAGTCAGTTCCAGTGGACCGGACAACAGGCGATGACGTCTACCAGGGGACCATCAACCAGGAAGGAGTCGTCGAGCTTGAAGCCACGAGCGTCGGCAATGATTCCTCCCTGAGGAAGATGATCCGCTTGGTTGAAGAAGCCGAGGAGAACAAGGCGCCGATTGTCCGTGTTGCAGACAAATGGGCGCGCATTCTCGTCCCGGTGGCGCTGGGTTGTGCGGTGCTGATCTACGCGCTCACAAAGGACATCTACCGGGGGGTCGCTGCGCTCGTCGTCTTCTGCCCGTGCTCGCTGATACTTGCCACTCCGACCGCCATGTTGGCTACGATTGGCAATGCGACGAAGAAGGGCATCCTCATCAAATCCGGCGCGGCAGTCGAGGCGGTGGCAAAGATCGACACGCTGGTGATGGACAAGACGGGAACACTCACGTACGGGGAACTCCGGGTGGAGGATGTCCGTATGCTTGACGAGGGGGTGGATTCCATCAGCTTTTGGGGGCTCGTTGCGAGTGCCGAGAAGTTTTCTGAACATCCCCTGGGAAAGGCGGTCCTAGCGTACGCTCAGAGTCAAGGCATCACAGCAGAGGACCCGGAGACATTCGAGATGCGAGCCGGAAAGGGTGTCGCTGCAACAGTCCGTGGACATGAAGTCCTCATCGGCGAGAAGGCTGTCGGGCAGGAGATCCTCGACGACACCCCGGAGGCTGCAGCGTTCATCGAAGAGATGCAGGAAAAGGGAAAGACTGTGTTGCCAGTCGCAGTGGACGGGAAGATTGTCGGAGTGGTCTCCGTCGCAGATGTCCTCCGGAAGGAAGCCAAGAGCACGATCGCGGAACTCGAGCGGACGGGCTTGTCGCGCATCGTCATGCTGACCGGCGACAACCAGGCGGTCGCCAATGCCATTGGCGAGGCGGCGGGCGTGACGGACGTGGTTGCCTCCCTGCTGCCAGATGACAAGGTCGACGCCATCAAAGAGTTGACTGATCAGGGGCACTCCGTCGGGATGGTCGGCGACGGCGTCAACGATGCGCCCGCACTTGCCGCCGCTTCCGTCGGGATCGTCATGGGGGCCATCGGCTCCGACGTCGCCATGGAAGCGGCGGATATCGCTCTGATGAGTGACGACATCAGCAAGCTCCCGTTCCTGATCAGGCTCTGCCGCAAGACCAGAAGCCGCATTGTCTTCAACATCGTGATTTCCATGTGCATCAACTTTGGTGCCATCATCTTTGCGGGTTTTGGCATGCTGAGTCCTGTTGCAGCAGCGATTGTCCACAATTGCGGGTCGGTATTCGTGGTAGTAAACTCGGCGTTGTTGCTCGCATACCGGGAGAAGGAGCAGACCGTGGTGGCCTGACCGGTACCATTTGCACGGCCACCGGATTCACTTGAAGTAAAGCGGGAGGAACCATCCATGCCAACTCATCAGCACCATGACGTGAAGAAGCTGTGTCAGCGAATCAACAGGATCGAGGGGCAGCTGGGAGGCATCCGCAAGATGCTCGAGAACGACGAACCCTGCGACGAGATCATCGTCCAGCTCAACTCCGCAAGAGCAGCGCTGCAGAAGATCAGCCAGATCGTGCTGGAAGATCATCTCGATTACTGCGTGATCGAGGCGCTTCGAGACAGAGAGCGCGAACCACAGGTTGACAGCATGAAGCGTGCCTTGAGCCAATACACAAAGATGGTGTGATTTGAAGCCCACAGATGCAGTGATGCGTTTTCAAGCGCACCCGCTGCCGTCTTGAATGAAGTGGTTTCTCAGGGAACGAATCACTGATGGAACTCCGATCGCCTTGCGTCTCTGCTCAGCCGTACCTCGACAACGGGGCGATGACAGCTGCCAAGAAATGCCATAAACGTAGTATCGATGCTGTGTGGTGGCGGCGGGGGGATTCGAACCCTCGACACTCCGGGTATGAGCCGAATGCTCTAACCAACTGAGCTACGCCGCCACGGGGCGCTGGAAAACTGGAACATAGTAGCAGAGACGACAGCCTCTGTCAAGCGAGGAAAAGCGAGACGCTATCCGCGCTTGCGCTCTGTCCGCTTCTTCTTGTCGACCTGCCACTCCTGTGAGTCCTGCAGATACCGCTTCATCATCATGTCGAAGGGGCTCAGCAAGGGCTTCTCGCGGAACGGCCGCGAGCTGTAGGACGGGCGGGCAGACGGCGCACTTGGCGCAGAAGCCGGGGTGGAGGAGCTGCCTTCCACAGCAGGAGCGGCGGGCGTTTCATCGGCCCCACCGGCAACTTTGGCGGCCTTGATGGAGAGATTGAGCTTGCCATCCTTGTTTCGGCCAATGACGCGAACGATGACCTTGTCCCCTTCCTTGAGGAACTGGTTGACGTCCTTGACGTAGGTGTCGCTGATTTCCGAGATGTGGACCAGACCTACTTCATTGGTGTCTGTCTTGACGAACGCTCCGAACGGAACGATCTTGACGACAATACCTTCGGTTAGCTTGATGCGGTGCTCTTCGGCCATTAAGCTCGTCACTCACCTCTGCGGGGGATAGCTCTGTCGACATGGCAGGCTCCAATAAAACAGCATACAGCGCCCAGGCCAAAATGCAACCCTAGAACCATCCCTTGACCCATGTGATGAGCTGACTCAACGCGCGAGGAAGACCCGTGGGCTCAGGGGAAACCGGCTCTGGGACTGTGCGGTCCACGGGGAAGAGGATGACGGTGTCACCCTTCTTGCTCATGAGCATGTCCTCGCGCGCGACCTTTTCGACGTAGGCTTTCGTCGCATGATACTGCATAGCCTTCTGTTGTTCGAGCGTCTGTGCGCTGACCCGTTGCAGTTCAGCAAACGTACGTGTCACCAGCCGGTCTGCCTTGCCCAGGTAGACGAGCGCGGCGACCGTACTCCAGATGAGATACCCAATGACGAAACACGCCACGAGCGCTAGAACCTTGTGGATGTTCAGTGTATGTCCACGCTTCTGTTGTCTCAACACAGATCTCATCCTTCAGGCGTCGGGCTCACGGTGCTCACCCGAGCGATGTTCCGCCCTCTCACCGTCTCGATCGTCGGAACGCACGAGCGGTCACGGCCAGTGACGTCATCATACCCATTCACCACACCCACGTCAAGCACCTTGTCACATGACGTCCCCTGCTCCAGTTGGACAACCAGGACGCGCTGCCAGTATCACTTACCCGTCGCTGCGCTCCCGGCTCGTCTCACCTACAGGAACGCGTCCAGAGACTGCAGGACGGACTCTCGTTCCAGTGGAGTCGTGAAGTGGACGGACTGCTGGACATGGCGAGCCCACCTGCGCCTTCTCGAACCCCAGAAGAACACGGACGTGTCGAGGTTGAGAGCACGCAGGTCCGCCAGGTAGCGCTCCTCGTCGGACGGCAGGTCGGAAAGGAGAAAGATGAGAACGTCAGCAAGCCGGACCATGTCTTTCATCGTGTCGTCCAGCACCTGCATGACAAAGACGGTCGCCAGGTCGTACGCAGGGTGGGAGACAGTCCGCCGGTACAGCAGCTCGTGGCTGTCCCACTGCAACGGCATCTCGCCGCCACAGACGTTCTGCCAGAACGCGTTGGCCAGCAGGGCGTCGCGCGAGGCCACGATACACCGATACGTCGTCTGCCGCGGCGGACGGACAAATGGCACGACCTCGAAGGACTCCTGATGCGTCATCCGTGTCAGCACCCTTGAGACTGCGAGCACGTCCTGTCCAAGCACGGACGCCAGCGAATCGATCGTCTGCGCGCGGTCCCTGGTCAGCTGCGCAATCTCATATTCCGGCGCGGCCAGCTGCTGCACGTCCTTGCTGAGCTTGCTGCGCCACCAGTAAAGGTGTCCGGGGTCCAGGAATCGAAGGTCGGTGCCGGTCAAGCGTTTCTTCCACTCTGCGAACCTGACATCGACATCGCTCAGGCTCGCGAAGACGCAGTTGGATGCGTAGTCGGAGGTGACGGGCCCAAGAGCGAACGTGCCCTCGGTCTCCATGAGCAGCAGGAACAGGGCGGTCTCGCCGCTCAGCTGTCCCCGGCTCGCGTAGCGAATACCAGTGCGGCCAACGACAACATCGTACCGGGTCGCCCTCGTCGTGACAGACAGAAGTGCACTCGGATCCTTGGTGAACAGCACTTCGAGAATCGTGTGAGCTGGAAACTCGGCCAGTTTGCCTTCGCCCATCGTATCCCTCCAGCAGACTCCTCTCAGGTTGCCATCGCTCGAGCCAGACCATCTCGTGATTCAGAGTATAGCACCAGAAAACCTGGTGCAAGTGAATCGCCATGTGCAGCCTGTAATTTGTCATTCCCGTGTATGCGGCTGCTCCGTCATGCCCGCGCAGGCGGGCATCCAGCATTTGTCTCCCGTGTGGGTTCCCGCCTTCGCCGAGAGCACCCCTCGCATTGAGAGAAAGTGCTCGGGGGGGAACGACAGAGAGGGACACGCTGCTCATTCGTCTTACCCGCGCAGGCGGGCATCCAGCATTTGTCTCCCGTGTGGGTTCCCGCCTTCGCCGAGAGCACCCCTCGCATTGAGAGAAAGTGCTCGGGGGGGAACGACGGCGAGACGGCATATGGCAAACCGGCACCATCAACAAGGCACCGGCTGCGTCAAGCATATGTCGCGGAAGACTAACTCTTGGTGATTGGAGTCTCAGCCTCTCGGGGGGTCGTGTCAAACTTGCCGGACACCGATGCACCCTCCTCGACGGAGATGCGCGCACTCGTGACGTCGCCCTTGACAGTCGCCTTCTCCAGGACCTCAACCTTCTCCACGCCCTTGACATTTCCCTCGACACGTCCCATCACGACGACCAGACGCCCTTCGACGTTGCCATGGACCTCGCCCTGCTCGGCGACCGTGATCGTCCCGTGACCCGTAACGTTGCCGTGCAGCTGACCCTCGATGCGCAGGTCTCCCTGATTCTCGACGTCACCCTTCACGACGAGGTCGTGAGCAACGACAGATGCCGTCTTGCTCTCTGTGGAAGTCTTGGATGGTCCGAATGCCATGGCGGTTTCCTCCACACCTAGTCAAGATAGGTCATCGGGTTCACGGAGTTGCCGTGAATGATGACTTCGTAGTGCACGTGGGCTCCGGTCGCACGACCGGTCGATCCCTCATACCCGATGACCTGGCCCTTCTTGACTGCCTGACCTGCGGACACGGCCGCCCGGCTCATGTGACCATACATGGTCTCGATGCCGTCTCGGTGGTACAGCGTCACCGAAATACCGTAACTGCTGTTCCATCCGGACTGTTCAACCTTGCCGTCAGCCGTTGCCCTGATCGCCGTGCCGTACGGAGCTGCGATGTCCACACCGTCGTGGAACTCGCCGCCACTGCCGCCGAATGGATTCGAGCGCCAGCCGTATCCAGACGTGATGAGTCCATACAAGGGCCAGAGCGAAGGAGTCTGCGCGAGCATGGTGTTGTACTTGGACGCAGCGTCCTGCAGAACGATCAAGTTCTTCTCACGGGCTTCGGCTTCCTGCTGCACCACAGCGGTCGACGTCGACAGCTGTGTCGCGCCTGCGGCCAGGCCACGGCTGACAGAAAGGGTCGGCGTAGCCGTCGATTTAAGAATGGACGCCAGGGAGACACTGTTTCCGCCGACGCCAAGCGTCTTGCGGACCTTGTCATCAAGGGTACCCAGATAGGAGAGGTACTTCTTGAGCGCAGCCAGTTCCGTGTTGCTCTTGCTGATAGCCTCGTTGGCAGCATCGAGCTGGCTGGCCTGCAGGCGTACGACCTGATCCAGGCCCATGCCGTTGTACTGGGCAACGGTGCTCCTGAGGCGCGTGTTCTCTGCAATGACATAGGCAAAGCCTGAGACAAAGAGGACAAACACAGTGATGACGCTGTAGATGGCGAGGCGGGAGACCTTGAATTGGCGCGCGCACCCTTCGTACCATGGAACGATGACGACCGAGTACCCAGTGCGCTTGCTCTTCTTCTCGACGGACGCCTTCGTTGCCATCATCGCCTCGCTCTCTCGAAATTGCGCCACAGCGGGCAACGTTTACCCACAGGTGACGCACATGTACACAGTATAGAAACGTAGTGCAAAATGCAACCCCGTGTCAAGACCGTATGTGTCTGCTCAGCAGGTCCTGCTCTTCGTGGCTCATCGCCGTG
The DNA here is from genome assembly GCA_013824685.1 of Coprothermobacter sp. NCBI lineage: Bacteria > Pseudomonadati > Coprothermobacterota > Coprothermobacteria > Coprothermobacterales > Coprothermobacteraceae > Coprothermobacter > Coprothermobacter sp. The sequence continues at coordinate 10,147 of PNOG01000025.1, forward strand.
TCACTCTTCCCGTTCTCGATCCGCTTCACATACATCTTGCTGCCCTGGGTACTGGTGAGTGACGTCAGGACGATTCCTGACCCATTGCGATTGAGCATGAGCAGGGAGAAGCTGAACTTGCCGGCCTGTCCCGGAAATGCATCGTAGTGCTCGATGTCCACCGTATCGAAGAAGCCGTGGCTCGTCTGCTCCAATGCATTGAACGAGGCAGTCAGCTGGGCCTGCGTCGCGGTCTGCTGGGCGAACGCCCTTGTCATGGCGTCGACGTGTTCATAGAATGATGCGTCCTCTGCCTTGGAGAAAAGGATGGCAAGCCGCCTCCTCTGCCGCCCATTGTTGACAAGCAGAACGAGCCCCACCACGAGCGCCACAAGTGCCAGAGCAAGAATCCCAAGCTGTCCCCCGGCGCTTCCGAGGGCAGTATCGACACTGGCAAGAAACTGATCCATGCGGGCGCGCTCCGTCAGGACGCAGGGAAACTCAGCGTGACCCTGTGGGTCGCACTATCCCACAAGACCGACGCACCCAGCGACTCTGCCACGAACCGAACTGGCAGCATTGTGCGGCCGTTCAGGATGATCGGGACCACCCGCGCGTTGTCTGAATCGACGGGAACCGTCTTGCCGTCGACCATAGCAGTCGCCTTGCCGATAGTGAGAACAACGGTGTGCGTGCCCAGCTTCAACGTCACCGTACGAGCAACAGCGTCCCATGTGGCGGAACCGCCGACAGCAGTCATGACGGCACTGATGGGGACCATCGTACGTCCCTGCGCTATGACGGGTGATGTCGTGCGTCCCGGATCAACAGCCTGACTGACCCCGTCAACCATCATGACTGTCTTACCTATCGTCAATACGACGACGTGAGATGGCGTGGCCAATGACGTCACGACGATGGCCAGCCGCCTGGTGTTGCCGGCCTTGTCACGCGCGGTGACCGGAATCGTGTTCTTCCCTGGAACAAGAGACACGGGGACAGCAAAGGACCCGTCGCCCGCCGTGTCGGTCACCAGTCTGCCGGCTACCTCCAGCGTGCTGTCGCTCTCTACATGTCCTCGCACAACAACACTTGCGGATGCGATCTCCTCCCACAGCCGTGGTGCATCGACTGTCAGTACCGGGGCTACCGTGTCAAGGACAACCTTCTTGTGCACAAACGTGGCCAGGCCGGCCTCATCCCTAGCTACAACCTCGATGTCGTTTTCCCCTTCCAGCAGCATGAGACGTTCGCTGAACGATCCATCTGGGAGGACGTGTGTTTGCCGTCCCTGCACGTCAACGGACGCCACTAGCGCCTGGCTGGCCTGCACGGTGCCATGGAGTTCATATGACGGTTCATTGACAAGTTCAGCCGGCTGTCCAGTCACGGTGACGACTGGTCCGGTCAGAGCCACGCGGAATACCTCCCGGAGAAGGGGAGTCGAGATGCCGGCAAGCTGATTCATGCCGACGAAACGAAGGATATGGACACCCTCGGGCACCGTGAACTGCTTCGTGTACGGTTCTCGTGTGTCGGTATCGATCCCGTAGGTAATATCAACTGCGCCGGGGACATTGCTCTCTGCTCTCAGCGTGACGACTGGGATGTGGACATACCAGCCGTCCAGTCCGTCAGGCAGCACCGGTTCGACGGTCACGGTCACGGATACGGCAGGGCGGTCCACGATGACAAAAGGATCCGACTTGACATCCCCCGGCTCGGCGCTGGTGCGCGCCAGGATCACGTACTCCCCGCGGGCCGAAGGGTTCGCAAGCCCGAACCCAGGAAGGAGAACAAGTGTGAGCGCCGACCTGCTGGCCACGCTGACAGGCATCTGGATGGCAAGCGCGTTCATGCCTGCAACTCTCGACACCAAGGATGCCTGCACCCCGTTGACGGTGACCTGCGCCGCCACCGGCACCGACGGCAGGGACAGCGCTCCAGGGAACGTGACCGTGACAGTATCCTTCCCCTCGACCAGTTCGCCGCGTCCGCCCGTGGCCATGAGGATCAGGTACCCCGTCGATGCTCCTGCGACGTCGTTGTCGGGATGGACTGTGAGCGATTCGAGCTGGCTCTCGCCGATGAGGTACGAGGCAGACGTCACCCTCAGAGGCTCCGCTTCGGTCCAGACCTCAGCAACGTACGTGCCGACCACCACGGGATTGCCGATGCGCGCCTGTTCATCAAAGACGAGCTGAACGTGGGAACCCGCTGGCAGAGCAACCGGTGTCCGGACCTGGATCGATCCGATCGCCGAGTTGCCGATGACTTCCTGAAGGGGATTGATGCCGTTCAGCAGGACATGGTTCTGATCGATCTTCTGGTTACAAGGAGTACATGGCAGGATCGTCAGTGAAGGGCCCGTGAACTGAATCATGATCGCCTGATACTGCTCCAGTGCCGCCGAGATGTCGAACTCGATGACATACTTAGCACGCACGCCGGCAGTATTGGGCGATACGGTGACAGTGGGAACCGTGATCCCAACCGCATCGGCCGGGACTCCAGCTGCAACAGATACGCAAAGAAACAGGACAGCCAGAGCTACCGCAATCAAGCGCTTCTTCATGAACATGACGACCTCCTGATCAAGCCGGTGCGCCCGTCACCGGGCCGAGGAATTCCTGAGCAATGTGATGGTGACGCGCTTTGTCTGCTGGTCCCACGCTACATCGGCACCAAACGCCTCAGAGATGAAGCGCAAGGGAACGAGCGTTCGACCCCCGACGATAATGGGAGCCTCGAGGAGCGACATAGGGCGAAGGTCGATCAAAGCCATCCTGGAGCCGATCTGGAGCTGGATGCTCGTTTCGCCCCGCTTGAGGGAGACAATCCGCATGGCCGGCAGCCATTCGACTGCCGCGCCCAACGCTTCGCTCACGAACCGCAGGGGAACCATGACCGTTCCACTCTTGAGGAGGATCGGTTGAGCACCCATGTCCAGTGACTGGGTGTCGACAGTTGCGGTCGCTGAACCCACGGTAAGCTGGATGACTGTCTGCTGGCGACGCTCGATGGTCAGATGAAGCGTGGACTGATTGCCCGAGAGGTCCCCCGCTACGATCGTGACCTGATTCGCTCCTGCCACCAGATCCACAGGAACACTCCACAACCCTTTCATTTCAACGGCGGTAACGCCGTTCACGAGTGCAGTCCCCGGCTCACTGAGGCGGAACGATACAATTTGTGTAACCTCGGACGTCGTGGAGTCGAGAGCAGATGGTGTGACGAGCTGAACCACCGGTGGGACGGCATCCACGTGCACCGTCCGGACGAACGCTGTCCCGTTGCCGGCAAGGTCGCGGGCATACAGCGACAATGACTGGCCATTAGAGGCGGAGACACTGACCGACCACTTAAGGTCAGCCCCGACAGCTGCTGCGACGCCGTTGACCTGTAACACGTCGACAGGCTCCGACACCGTGCCGGAAAGGGTGAACGGACTCTCGCGTACCAGCAGGTCACCGGGTCCCTGATCGACCGTGACGACGGGCCGAGTCAGATCCACGAGGATCGTCTGGACACCATGGTCCCCCTCCGCTCCCTGAACATCTATTGCCCACGCTTCAACGGTATGCTTGCCTGTCGGTATGGTCACGGGGCGACCGTCCCACGCGGAGGGAGTACTATCGTCCAGACGCACATAGACGGTTTTGGCACCATCTGCAACAAAAGACACGGTCGGTGATGCGCCGATGTAGTGCCCTTGAGAACCATTCGCAGCCGCTGGGGACAAGACGAACGAGACGTTGACCAGCGCGCGGAACTCGATGCCGTTGCTGCGCGCTTCGACGCTGTCCCTCGACGTCGCAATCGCAACGCCGTACGTACCCGGCACGAAGGGTGAACCTATCCGTGCGTCGGGGAGAAACTCGACCTGTATCGCCGACCCTCCGGCGATCGGAGCGCCGAGAACAGCGGTGACCATCTGTCCTGCGACGATGACACGGCTCGTGGGCGTCCCGCCCACCAGCACTGTAGATGAATCGATGAACGCCGGCACGACAAAGCCCTGATCAAACAATACACGCACCTCGTCGCCGGCGCCAAGTGTCCCCGTAGGGCTCAGGACACAGCCGACAGTCAGCTGGGTCGGTTTCGCGATCCCATGCGAGGCAGCAGCGAACCGGACCGACGACACGGCGGGCGGGATGACGGTGACGGTGGACCGCGTCATCGTCGTGTCTGACTCGGTATACACGCCGAACTCATAGATCCCTGGGGTAGCCGGGTTGACCCAACCGACCTCCACCGGCATCGCCACCGTCATAGGGGCGTTGTCCCCGACAGCGACGGGAACCCGCACACTCAAGGCCCCCCCATCACGCAGGGATGATGTGGCAGAATCGTTCACCGTGGTGCCTAGGGCGTCCCCGCCGAGCGGAATGGCGTAGGCTCCCTGGAAAGCGACAATGTAGATGCGCTGCCCAGGCGACAGGCGCCCAACTGGCGACGTCACGAACGATACCTGCATTGCTGTCGGCGTCCCCGCCGAGGCACTGCTCAAGCCAACTACAAGATTGGACACCTCTCTGCCCCGAACGACGACAGCAGCGGAATCCAAGACCGTGGGTTCCCGGGACGTGCCGACGCTGACGTGAACAGGCCCGGTCTGCAGGGGATTGCGCAGTCCGAATGCCGCAGGGAAGAAGATGGTAAGAGGGGACGACGCTGCAACATTCACCGGCGTGTAGATGCGCAGGGCGTTGGGAGCAGACGGTTCAAAGTATACTTTCCCAGTGCAGGCGATGCCATTGATCGTGACATGGCTGGCCTGAAGCGAACCGGGCAAGGATGTGCCCGCCGGGAACGACACCGTGATGTTGTCCTGTCCAGCCTTGAGGCCTCCATTCACACCGGTGACGAAACTGACTGCGTAGGCAGCAACAGACCCGACGACCGGAGGTTCGACCGTGAGCGTGAGATTCAAGAGGGTTGACGGCACAATGGTGTACAGGTCGGATATCAGCTCTCCGTACTCGAAGTGGTTGCGGAAGAGACCCACCCGCATGCGGTAGCAGCTCCGGGTGTAGGTTGGGTTGATGATGCCCGCACTGGCAGCGATCTCCACGGTGACGGGCGTAGAGGATCCGAGAACTTGACTCAGATAGACGTACAGCTCGATGTCGTTGTAGGCGATTTTGGAGAACCGCGCGCTCATCACCTGCAGGCCGTTCACCCGGATACTGCTGGCCATGACGGCCTCAGACACGTAGGTCGTGTCATAGGAAAACCGCAGGGCCAGCTCACCGACGTTCGCGTACTGGCCGGTGCTGAACGTGATATGGTAGGAAGCGTTGGCCCCCGCGGTGTTCGGCGTGGCTGCTGCAACAAACGGTGTGTAGGTGAGCGCAGCGCGCGCGTAACCCGCTGTCCCAGCCGCCACAAGTTGCACGACGACGAGCAGAAGGACAACGACAGCTCTTCGCATAGTAGACACAGGACCTCCTCGCACGAGCTACGACCCCTTCGGATATATGACGGTCACGGTACGGGTGGCAGCATCCCACATGACGTCGGCACCCATGGTTTCAGAGACAAACCGCAGGGGAACCATGGTGACGCCGTCTATGATGACAGGTGCCGCATCCAGACTGACGCGCTTGCCGTCGACGCCCGCAAACCGTACTCCGATCTGAAGTCGGACCTGATGTCCACCGACGCTCATGTCGACGATACTGAAGACGGCATCCCACGATGGCGTGATGCCCAGGGTCTCGGCAATGAACCGCAGGGGAACGAGGGTACTGCCGTTCCTGATGACAGGAGCCGATGTAAGCCGCTTCGATTCCGCGTTGACCAGCGCGTCGAGCTTGCCGATCTGCATCCGGATGATGGTCGTCTTGAGGAAGGACACGGACACCGTCCGTGTCGTCGCATTGCCGGCAGCATCTGTAGCGATGACCGTGATGATGCTGGCACCGTCGGGCAGCAGACCCACCGACGTCTCGAACGTGCCGTCAGGCTGAACTGGAGCAGTCGCTCCGTTGACAGTCACCGTCGACCCGGCCTCTGCCCGCCCCGTCACAGCAAGCGGAAGCTTGTACACCTTGTCGAACATCTTCGGTGTGGTCAGCGACAACGTTGGAGGGGTCGTGTCGAAGGAAACGTGCAGGGTCTTCTCCGCAGCGTTGCCGGCCGCATCGGTGGACCGGACGACAATCGCCCCCGAGTCTCCTGACAACGTCATCTGGGTACTAAACGCCCCAGTCGCGTCGACCACGACCGCCGTCCCATTCACGGAGACAGACCCGCCCACGTCGGTCGTGCCGCTTACCTCGAACGTCCGGCCAGTCAGCACGGCATTGTCCTGCGGGCTGGAGATGCCAAGAACCGGGGCGACCGTGTCCACGAGCAGAGCAAGCGAACTCACGACGCTCTGGTGACCCTGTCGGTCCACGGCATAGAAGTTCAGCGTGTGCTGACCTTCGATACCGAGCACCGGGGTGCCTCCGTAAACGGCGTACTGGTTGTTGTCGAACCGGTAGTACACGATAGGGCTGGCGTCGATCGGGGATGACGCGACGAACGTGATGGACGGCCGCGTGACGTAGTAGCCCAATTTGCCGTCTGGAGATACGGGTGATGCGGTCGCCGAGACCGTCGGAAGAGCAGAAATGGCATACCCGGCAGACGACACTGGAGTCGTCTCTTTGGTCGTGCTCACGCGGACCACGTACGTCCCAGTGCCGACCGGGTTCTTCAGCCCGGCATTCTCCAGGAACACGACGGTCACGGGGCTACCGGTCGGAACGTTGGATGGAACCACAATGCTGACGACGCTTCCTGAAATCGTGACAAGCGAGGACGTAAGGCCGTTGACGGTTACGGTGTTGCCCGCAATCGACGACGGGATCGTCGTACCCACCGGGAACTCCACGCTGACCCTATCGATGCCGGCGGTCAGGTTGCCTCCTGCACCAGTGGAGAATGCGACAGTATATGATGTGGAGAGAGCGGCCCCCGGGTTCGACAGCGAGACCGTCGCGGCCGTCACCTGCGATGCTGTAATGAGGAACGACCCTGCAACCTGCGACGTGTCCTGAGACGTGCTCACATTCACCCGGTACGTCCCGACCGTCGGTGGATTCGTTATGCCAGCTCCGGACTGTATGACGACCCGGACACTGCCCCCGCCGCTGATGTCATTGGGGACCGTGATTGCCGCCTTGCCTGTCGAGACGAACCCGACAGCAGCAGCCTGCGTCCCGTTGACGCGGACAGACGACACGTTCAGCGTCGCCGGAAGAACCATCTCGGTAGGGAACTGAATGTATATTCGATCGACGTTCCCCTTCAGGGCTCCGGAGAATGAGACTACGAACGAGATGTCGACCTGCGGCTTCATGCCCTGCTGGGCCGGGTCGACAGTGACCGAAACGGCAGATATGGCCGTGCCGCTGACCTGGTATGAGTTCGACATGCCCGAGAAGCCCTTGTTCGTAGATACCTGCAGCGTGTACATGCCAGGCTGTTCGGGGTTCAAAACTCCCGCCTGGGGCAGGATGACGACGTTGCACTGTGAGTTAGCCGCAACGAACCCCAGCTGTTCGGGTACGTACAGACGAAGGCGGTTGCCAGCCACCTGTGACGACAGTACCGATGACTGCTTCATGAGGACCGATCCGGGAGTAATAGACGACGGAAGGACGGTCCCGGTGGGAAACGTGACGTCCACGTAATCGCCTTGGGCAGCGATGAGAGCCCCATTGTCTGGTGTCGTGAACTGGATAGCATACTCGCCAGCCTTCCCGGACCCAGCCGGGTCGAGCGTGACCTGCACCGACGTCGTGCCGCCTGTGCCGCCCGATCCGCCCACCGAGATGGTCACCGGATAGGACCCTGACTGGCCGTCGGAGCTGGTCGAGACAGTGATCAGATAGTTGGAGGGAGTCGAAGGGTTGACGATGCCGGCACTCGTGCTCAGGCTCACCAGAAGAGGCTGGTACTGGGACGCGTTGATCGTGCTGAACATGACAAACACAGAACCCCCAGACACAGTCACAGAGCTGACGACCGGGTTGCTGTACTGTCCAGCCGACACAGAGACCGCCGTCGCAGCGATCGTCGCCGGGACGTAATAGCCCGCCGGGAACTCGATGCGGATGTACGAACCAGCACCGGCCAATCCCTGGCTCGAAGAGAACTGCAGAGTATACGAAGCGGTGGAGCCGGCAGATGCCGGTGACGCGGTGATGGCACTGACATTGACAGCTGCCTTGGCCGCGCGCGGCCGTATCGAAACAAGCAAACAGCAACACACGAGTACCGTGGCAGCTTTTCTGAGCATATGAGTCATGATGGTGACCTCCTGATTAACCGTTTCGACCGAAGACGTCAGCAGCAGGATGCACAGCTCCCCTCCGGTCTCTACAACTGCAAGTATATGCTCCACAATGTGATTTTCAACCGTGTCCACGTTGTTCCTGGTGGCCCGGACAACAAAAAAGGCCCCTGCTTGCGCAGGGGCCTCGGTGTACGGGTGTTGCTCAGCTACGATCCGTTACGGAGTGTAGGTGATCGTGATGGTGCGAAGAGCGGGATCCCAGACAACGTCGCCACCAAAGGCCTCGGAGATGACTCTCAGAGGAACCATGGTACGGCCGTTCTTGATGTATGGAGCAGCGGACAGGGACACGATGGTACCGTCGATGACCGCAGTCGCGTTGCCGATTTGAAGACCAATGGTATGGTCCCCAAGCGTGATGGTGATGCCCTGAGTCTCAGGAAGCCACTCGACGGTGGCACCAAAGGACTCAGCGATGAAGCGTATCGGAACGAACGTGCGGCTGGCAACGATTTCAGGGGCAGCGTCGATGGACGTCGCCTTGCCGTTGACAGAAACGATGTCCGCACCGATGGTCAGGACAAGGACCGTGCTGGTGTCGACGGCTGGCTTGTAGGTGACCTTGATGGTCTGGGTCCCCTTGTTGCCGGCTGCGTCGTAGGCCACGACAGCAATGGTGTTCTCGCCTTCGGCCAGCATGACGTAGGTCATGAAGGAACCGTCGGGAAGGACATCAACCTTGTTCATACCGACAAACAGCTGGGTGACAGCGACGTTGTCGGTGACCTTGCCGGTGAGGGCAAGCTTGGCAGCAACGAAGGTCTTGCCATCGATACCGTCAGCAACCTTGACGACGGGGGCGGTGGTGTCGACTTCAGGAGCCTTGTAGGTTGCGGTGATCTTGGCAGAAGCAGAGATGCCATACCAGCCGCACGGAAGCTCGCAGCTTGCCTCAGGGAAGGACGCGCCGACAGTGTACTGTCCACTGTACGGAGGAACGAACGCCCAGTCGGCTTCGCCGTTCTTGTCAGTCTTGGCAGCACCGGCAACGAAGGAGTAGCCTGAAGCGCCGGAGCTGTTGGTGGTACCCACGATGGAGACCGAGACGCCAGGAGCGCCATGTGCATGGGCATCCTTGACGGAGAACACGAGGTGGGTCGCAGACGCGGGAATCGTGAATGCGACGTCCGTCGGGCTCACCTTGACGGTCGAATCGGTAAGCGTGAAGGTGTCAACGAGCAGTTCTGCACAACCGCCAGTCACGAAGTAGAGCTCGAACTGAGGAGCATCTTCGATGTGGGGGTTGTCATAGCCGTAGACCTGGATCGGTGAAGGAGTGGTGCAGCCGGCGGGAACGTTGTAGCAGACGACCGAGGTCGGAAGACCGCAGGCGTTGTAGACAGCGTAGGCCCTGAGGGTCCACGTCGTGTCGGTCGAGAAGTCGTGATGACCGTCAGAACGAGGATCCGTGGCGGTGACGTAGATGAGCTCACCGAAGCCGGTGGTGATGATGTGGTCGTTGTCGATCTTCGAGCCGTCGAGCAAACCGATCTTGACGTCGAAGGTGGGCATGACGACCTTGAGCGTGAAGGTGACGACTTCCTTGATCGAGCAGTCAGCGTTGTACTGGTACCCGGTGATGACAAGGTTTCCAGCCATGGGGAACGCGCAGCTGAAGGTGAACTTCAGGCCGGTGTTCGTCGTGCTGGTGGTCATCGTGATGCCGAGCGTGCTGAGCTTGATGCCGGCAAGCTTGCCGGACCAGTGGATACCCTGCCAACCAGTGGCGGTGCTGAACTTGGGGTCCGTGATCTCGATGGTGGTGGGCACGCCGGCAAGGATGTCGGTCGGGTCGATCCCCATCTCGAAGACGGTGGCCGTCGTGGTCAGCGTGGTGATGACGGGCATGATGCTGATGTCGTCGATGGTCTCGGAGATGAACGGATACGACGTCACCATGGTGCCGCAGGCGTCGAACGTCCGGTACAGTCCGAAGACCTCTGTGACGAGGTGATAGTCACAGTCGCCGGTGTTGACATAATTGAACGTGATGTCCTTGAACGTCAGCTTCTCGCAATTGTCGATGACGTTGAGGCCAAGGGTCGTGTCACTGCCGGCCTCGAACTGGACGGTATGGTCAGGGTTCCACAGACCTACGGAACCGACGATGCCGTTGTACCACAGCTCGGTGACGTCGGCGGTAGAGCCACCCCACGTCTTGCCGGTGAAAGCGTCCTCGATGATGTTGCCGGCGCCGTCAACCATGTAGATGCGGACGATCTTCGTATTGCAGCCGCAGAACAGGCCGGGAACGGTACCTGGGTCGGTGATGTTGACGACGAGGTCAGCGGTCTTGCCGACCGTGATGGTGGAGGCGTCGGTGATGGCAGCGCCATTGACCGTCACGCCGACCAGCACGCAGGACTTGACTTCGCAGACTTCGAAGTTCTTGGTGTAGGTGTGGCAGCAGGCATTGGTGGACATGTCCTCATGGGAGATCTCACGATCCCAGTCGGGGCAGTCCTGGTCGATACGCTCCCAGACTGTCATGGAGATGGAGGCCGTGATCTTGCCGGCGCCGGTGATGACGTAGTGGTCGCCGGAGACCCAGCGGACAGGTCCGTTGACGGTGACGTCATAGTCGGCGATGTGCCAGTTGGCGGGATCGGCGACTGCCCAGTGACCGACATCGATGGTAAGGCCGCTGCCGATGGTGCAGGGCAGGGTGTCATAAACGTAGCGGCCGACAGCGGTGTCAAACCACGGTGACTGCGACACGTTGATGTCGAGGTAGGGGTTGAACGCACTCTTCTCACGCAGGCCGATGATAACCATGTTGGTCGTCAGAGCCGTCATGTAGAGGGTCGCAGTGGCCTTGATGCGGACATCGGGAGCCGACGTCGTGTTGAGCATGAGGCGATAGTACCCGGGAGCGATCTCAGTGGCAGAAGTCAGCACGTTGACACCATAGGTGTCGAGAGCCGTGACGACAGCAAGAGAGACCGGAGCGCCGTTGTTGTCCATGACAGAGATGACAACCGGCTGTCCGTTCTGGCTCTTGTAGAGCAGGATCGGGCTGCCGTAGGTGGCGGCGGTGATGGCGAGGGCGGACGGGATGTTGCTCAGCGTCTCGTAGATCATCGCGTCATTGTCAGGGATCGCCGGAGTGAGCGTGTCATAAAGGTCGCGGATGAACACACGATACGTGCCGATCTGGGTAGCAGGGTTGACCGGGAAGGTCAGCGAGAACTGCCCAGATGACATGGGGGCGACGACATAAGTCGCAGCCAGGAATTCGCCTGGATACGTGACGCCGATGGTGACGGCAGAGAGAACAGTCTGGCCGTTGCCACGAGTAATCCAGCCTTCGATGGTATTGAAGCCCGCGCAGTTCTTGATGGTCTTCGTCTTCCAGGTCAGGTTGTACTGGATGAAGACCTCTTTGACCAAAACTGCTGGCTCCTGGGTCGGAGAACCAACGCCTTCGACCACATACACATTGTACGTGCCATCATAAGAAACGTTCGCTGTACCGATCTGGAATGGGTAAGTCGTGATACCGGTCACTTCAAAACCAGTGACGCTGTCGACCACTGCGTTAGTGTCAGTGCGTCGAAGCTCCACGGTATACGGGGTGCCAGTAAGGACATCGGTGAACGTAACCGTGCCATGGATGACGTCGCCCATCTTATAGATGTACTGCGACGCAAGCGGGACGTATCCTCCGGCCACAAACGCGGTCGGAATGGGGTTGTAGTACTTCAGCGTTGCGACCTTGGCAGTGTCCGTGAGGGCAGCAGTGGCAGCGCTGGCGCGCGGAGCAATGGCCCCTGAGAAGAGCGAGAGGACCATGCTGAGCGCTACGAGAATAGACAGGAACTTCTTCATTGAGTAATCTCCTTTCGAGATTGGTTGGATGAAGGTTGTCGAATGCGACCATTCGGCGCGCGCATGCGCGCCGCGGGAGTCCCGCTGGTGTGGACCGTTCCTCAGAAGCGCCCCTCCGAATACACCCCTCGAATACAGTAACATTCTCGGGGGGATTGAACAAAAGTCCTCGGGGAATACACCCCTCGGATACAGTAACATCCTCGGGGGGATGTTCCGAGTTGCCTCTGCCCAGGTACTCCCCTCAGAAGCACCCCTCGTATTGGAAGAACATACTCGGGGGCATTGAACAGAAGTGCTCGGGGGAACGGCAGAGACGCCCTCGACCGATCCGCCGCCTGCCGAGACCTGGCACCAGAACGCCGGTCATGACGGGAACTGTCCCACGTCGTCCAAGTATGGCCGGTTCCCGAAGGGAACCTGAAAGGAGTCCGTGTTGTGCGCGCGCACTGTGCGCCGCATCCTGCGGTGAACCATCCTTGTTCTGCCTGGCGAGTGGAACAGTCACGATGCCAGATCCTGAAGCATGTGGCAGGAACGAAACAGCAACAAAGCTGAGATACGAGAACGCGGGTCGTGCCAAGAATAGGTGATGTGGTACGTGAGAAAAGCCGCTATCGGGAATCGGACCGTGTAACGATTACTCAGTCCGTGTAATTCATGGTATCTTGCCCTTCAGTTTTCAATGCGCGTCGCAGCAGTACCGAATGTCCGCCGGAAACGAGGCGAACCGCACAAGAGCATTGCACAAGGCGCGATACTGCGGGAAGAAGAGCGAGAAGCAGGAGCGGGGACAACACTTCTTCCACCATTTATGGTGCACACTCCGTGCCAACTGTTTCCAGAAGAGCTGTCCATTCACTTTTCATGATGCAAGGATGGATTCCCGCCTTCGCGGGAATGACGAGTAAAGTGATGGATTCTCGCCTTCGCGGGAATGACGGAGGCAGACAACCCCATCAAGGCCCTAACAATGTGTCCTTTCTTACCCAGCAGCCGGGATCCTCGACACCCCACAGCCTATGGCATGAACTGGATGGTTGCCGTCCGCGTCGTCGCATTCCATGACACGTCCGCACCGAAGGCCTCAGCCACAAACCGGAGAGGTACGAAAGTGCGGCTCCCCGTGATGCGGGGAGCGGCTTCCAAGAGGACAGCCCTGCCATTCACCTGTGCCGTCCTGTCCCCGATGTGCAGGACGATGAGGGCTGCAGGGTGCTGAGTGGTCGCTTCGAGCTTGAGCCAGACCTTCTGCTGAGCTTCGTTCCACGTCACCTGGGCTCCGAATGCCTCACTGATCATCCGGACGGGGACGAACATCCTCCCGATCTTGGCGTCGATGAACGCGGGTGCGTCGAGTGCGACCTTCACTCCTCCGACCAGCACGGTCTTCGAACCGACGGTCAGGTCGATGCGCACAGGCGCAGCCTCAGTGATCTCGAAACGGATGGTGACAAACTGCTCGCCCCCGTCAGACGTGACCCGCACCAGGTTCTGATACGTCTTGGGGCTCATGTCCGTGGGGCCGACGGAGATCGCGACCACAGACCTCACCGACGTGCTCCCGGCCGCAGGCGTCGCTGTCAGGTAGGAGGGCAGATTCTCGAGCCGCCACGACAGCGTGCCTTCGCCCGCATTGGTCACCGTCAGGCTGGAGGTCCTGCGCTGGTTGCCCGGCACCGTCCCCAGCTGAACCTCGGCCGCCGAAAGACAGAGAAACGGTTCCGACGTCGTCCAAGTGCCCAGCTCACCCTCGGCACTCCCAAAGAAGGCCGCCCCACCCACAAGGCCGAGCGCAGTGATCGATATGCTGGACGAACCGGCGCGAAGCCGAACGAACGACGTTCCCAAGTCCTTGGACAGCAGGACCCCTTGGGCCGCTGTAGCGACGACCAGCCTCCCCTGTGTGGTGACGGCAAGTCCCGTTACTGTCGCTCCGGCCGGCAGGGTAACAGTCAACCATGAGTCGCCGCCATTCGTACTGCGGATGATGCTTCGTGCACTACCCGCGTAGAGCGTGCCCTTGGTACTGTCCGCAGCAAGCCATTCATACGACGTTCCCGGCGCCCGGAGAGTCGCAAACGAAACCCCGTCGTCCGTCGACCGGTACAGCCCCTTGTCCCGCGTCGACACCACAAGGACACCAGCGCGCGGCTGGACGATGTCGGTGACGAAGAACGTGGCTATACCCTTCCCCATCCCCTTCCACGTCGAGCCCGCGTCAGTAGACGAGTAGAGACCGTGGCACAGGGAAGCTACAAACAGCCTCTGTGGACGAAAGCGATCGGGCCGGATGTGGGCGATGTTGACACAGTCGAGCGACGTGTCCTGTCTCCAGGACACACCACCGTCGGTGGACACGTACAGCCCGTCGCCATCGGTTCCAAGAAACCAGTGTCCCGACTGGAGGATGGCAGCCGTATGGACGTCCAGCCCGTCGAGCGAGCTGGACAGCCGGGCAAACGTGCCGCCGTTGGGCGAACCGTACACGCCTGCCTTCGTCGCGACCAGCCATAGACCACCGCCAGCATCCTCGCCTGCCGCAGCCGTGACGCCCGAGGAGAAGAGCTTGAGCACCTGCCATCCCCCTGAAGACTGCGCAGACGCCCGTGGCACGCGCCAGCTCAAGACAGAGCCCGAAAACACAAGTGCCGTCACAAGGACTGTTGCAATGACTCTCTTCATCCGATCACCCCTAGAAGTGTGAACGCACGCACGAGCAGGAACCCCGCTATCAGCAAGAACAGCACAGCCGTGGCGATCTTGACGACGACAGTGTTCTTCGTCAGCCAGCCCGTCATCTTCTCGCTCGTCGTGCCGAGCCACGCCACAAACGTGATGATGAGCAGTGGAAGGATGAACAGCAGATTGTAGATGACGAGGAGGAGCGTCGCCCTTGCCCGCAGAGCGCTCTGGCTGTAGATGAGCACGATGGTCGGCAGGTAGGTCTGTCCCGTGCACAGGAACTCGAACAGCGACACGGGGAATGCGATGAGAAATGCGCTCGTCGCAAGGAACCCGGTGTTGGCGGTCTTGCGTATGAGCCCGTGGATGGCCTGTTTCTGCCGTGCAGGAAGCTGGAGGCTCATGTCTTCGAGCCTGCCATGCCGCACGCGATATGCGTCACGGAACGAGAGCGCGGCGATGACCAGGGCGAATATGCCGATGACCAGGTAGAACCACCGGGCGATTGCGAAGAACCACGTCGCCTGGGCAACATACTTGTACAGACCCAGCCCCGCCAGGAAGTAGGCGAGGAAGACGCCAGCTCCGAATGCCGCGCCGACCAGCAGGATGTCCCGCTTCTTCTTACTGCGCATAATGAGGTACGAGATAAAGAAGATGAGCGTCGCGAACGCACATGGGTTCACGCCGTCCAGCAGTCCCGCCCCGATGACAGTCAGCACGCTGAACGTCCGGAACGCGTCCTCTGCCGACGATCCGCCCTTGTCTGCGGTCGCCAGGGCCGCGGAAAGCCACACGTTCCCCTCGGCATCCGTCGTGGCAAAGGCATTCTCGAGTCCTGCACGGATAGCCTTTTCGCGCACCAGCGCGGTCTTGCCTACAAAGACGGTCGGGGCCGTACCACGCTGTTCCTCGGGAACGCCGTACTGGTCATCCAGTGACGCACGGACCTTCGAGCCTTGAACGTCCAGCGCGTCGTACTTGCGGACGACGGTGAACGAGTACTTCCCTTTCAGCGACTCGAGCAGCTGCTCGACAGCCTGGCACTCACTGCACCCTTCCGTATAGTAGTACACGATGGATACATCGGTCGCTGTGCCGCCCGCAGTGGTTGCTTGAGTTGTAGAGAGGCCCACAATGGACCCCGGCAGTACCGCCATCAGTAGAAGGGCAGCGATGCAGACAACCCTTCTGCGGTTCATCACTGTGAGCCCTTCAGGATGTCTTCGAGCACCGTATAGACACCATTCTGAGCCAGAGCGCCGCCGCTGAAGACCACGTTCGTCTCCTTGTCCAGGAGGACTGCATAAGGAGCTTCGACCTGTCGCATCTGTTTCCCGATGGCGCGCTCCGGGTCGATAATGACTTGGGCTCCCTGCTCAGCGGCTTCCTTGACAAACCGCTTCACCGGGTCGATCTCGGCTTCTCCAAACGCGACGGCAATCACGTTCCATCCGGAAGTCCTTGTCTTGAGCGTTGTGAGGAGCTTCATGGCTGCCTGGTAGCACGATCCGCACGTCGGCTGGCTGAAGACGATGGCCGTGTACTTGCCCTTGAGGCCGGCCGTTTCCAGCGCCTGTCCACTTGTGCTGGTCGCTCTGAACGTGGGGAAAGGCTTCTCGAGCCGTAGACCGGGCGTGCCCCGTTCAGCCACCAGCCTGTTGAACGCATCCTCGCCCACATCGGCCACGTAGATGGAACCGGCGAGCATGCGCATGAGCTGTCGCCCAGGACCTGCGAGTTCTCCGCCAGCACCAAAAGTCTCGTCGTCGTCGGTGCCAATCAGCTGATACAGGTTAGTTCCCACGTACTGCTCGGTAAAAGAGGTTGCTGACTGGGGCCAGCGCGGAGTCAGCTGGCGCATCGCCTGGACTGCATACAGGTTGTCCACGTAGACAGCGAATTCCACATCACGCGGGGCAAGCAGGAGACGGTCCAGCACCGACGGAGTCGAGTTGCCAAGCGGGAACGTGTAGACGTAGCCTGCAAAACCACCGTCCCGCGTAACCTTCCACCGCGGGAACGACCCAAGCTGGCCGAGGCGGTCCGGAAGATCTTCCACCTTCTCGACGGCAACGCTGGTTCCTTCCGACGAAACGAGGCCAGCTGGATCTCCGTGCCCGCGTACGACCACGACACCGGTAATCCACAGGGCTATGATGACCGCCAGCGCGACGGCGCCCCACACGAGGGGCGAGCGACGCCTGGGCGCTACGTACTTGCCATTTTTCTTCTGCGACATTTTTCGACTCCTTTGCAGGATGGCTTGGATGACAAGGACGCCGGGCGACTTCAGAGTCTCCCAGACATCATCCCTGCAATTATACGGGTGGCGCCTGCAGTATCAACAGCCGCATATTCACATGGACCCAGAGTCCGCGTCCATCACGTGCCGCCCCCGGCATAAGCGAAGAGCCCCGGCGCATGGCTCGGGCTCCAGGTAATCAGGGAGTCATAGGCGGCACTACTTCTTCTGCCTCAACGCTCTGCGCACTGCTGCCTCGATGTCGGTGTGGCGGCAGCCAAACGCGGTGAGCAGTTCGTCAGGGGTGCCGGATTCGCCGAAGCGGTCCTTGATGCCGACGAATTCCATGGGCACCGGGCATTCCTGCGCCAGCACTTCCGCAACTGCGGAGCCGAATCCTCCCATGACCTGGTGCTCCTCTGCGGTGACCACGGCGCCCGTCTCACGGGCAGCCTTCAGCAGGAGCTCGCGGTCGATGGGCTTGATGGTGTGGATGTTCAGGACGCGGGCATGGATGCCCTGCTTCTTCAGTTCCTCGTGCGCGAGCAGAGCCTCGTACACCATGTACCCGGTCGCAGCGATGGTGACGTCGTCGCCGTCTTCGAAGGTGATGCCCTTGCCGATGTCGAATGGCGTCGCATCGTCCGTGAGAATCGGCACGGACTCGCGGCCAAGCCGGATGAACACCGGGCCCTGCATGGCGGCGACCGCCAGCGTGGCCTTGCGGGCTTCGTTCACATCGCAGGGGTTGATGACGGTCATGTGTGGCAGCATCCTCATGATACCCAAGTCTTCAAGCGCCTGATGGGTCGCCCCGTCGGGGCCGACGCTGATGCCGCCGTGTGCGCCGACGATCTTGACGTTCAGCTCAGCATAGGCGACGGTGACCCGGATCTGGTCAAGCGCCCGGTCGACCATGAACGTGCCATAGGTCGACGTGAACGGCACCTTGCCCATCAGCGACAGCCCCGCGGCGATGCCCACCATGTCCGCCTCGGCGATGCCGCAGTCGATGAACCGTTCGGGGAACTCCTTCTTGAAGCGGTCCGTCGTAGTCGACTTAGCGAGGTCCGCGTCGAGAACGAATACGCGCGGGTCTTCCTTGCCCAGCATGAGCAGGGCATCCGAGTAGCCGAAGCGCGTCGCCTTGCCTTCGAGGGTGCCGCAAACGTCGTTGTGTGCAGTCGCCATGTCACTCACCCCCCTGTGCGTCCAGCTCGCGGATGGCCTGGGCCAGCTCGTCCTGGGACGGCGCCTTGCCATGCCAGCCGGCAACGTTCTCCATGAACGAAACGCCCTTGCCCTTGATGGTATGAGCGACGATTGCAGTGGGCTGTCCCTTGACCGTTTTCGCCTCTTCAAGCGCCTTCACACACTGCTCCATGTCGTGGCCGTCAATGCTGATGACATGCCAGTTGAACGCGCGAAGTTTGGCCGCAACGTCATCGATGCACATGACCTCGGAACATTTGCCGTCGATCTGCAGTCCGTTGTTGTCGACGATGACGCACAGGTTGTCCAGCTTGAAGTGCGCACCTGCCATCAGGGCCTCCCAGATCTGGCCCTCCTGCAGCTCGCCATCGCCGGTGAGGCAGTAGGCACGAACCGGCAGCTTGTCGTACCGGGCGGCATAGGCACAGCCAACGGCGACGGAGAGTCCCTGGCCAAGAGAACCCGTCGACGTCTCGACGCCGGGCGGGCTCCCCTTCTTGGGGTGTCCCTGCAGGCGTGAGCCGAACTTGCGCAGCGTCAGGAGCTCGTCCTTCGGGAAGAAGCCCTTGTAGGCGAGCAGGGTGTACAGCAGTGGCGCGATGTGCCCCTTGGACCAGAAGATGCGGTCACGGTCGGGGTCGGTGGGCATCGTCAGGTTGGCCGCCCGGAAGTAGAGGGCCGTCATGATGTCGGCGGCCGACAGCGAGCCGCCCGGATGCCCTGAACCGGCGGCCGTGATGGAGCGAAGCGTGTCCTTGCGGATCTCGGTCGCAAGGTGCTTCAGTTCCTGGATCGTCAGCAGAGTCTCCATGGCTGCTCGTTCCTACTTCAGTTCGGCCAGGGCCGTACGGATCCGTCCGAGCGCAAGGGCGATGTTCTCGCGCGACGTGGCATACGAGAAGCGGAGGTACCCCTCCCCGAACGAGCCGAAGCCGGTCCCGGCCAGGCAGGCGACGCCCGCGTTGTAGAGCAGGTGGTCGGCGATCTCCTGGGATGAGCGGCCAAAGCTCTTGACGTTCGGGAAGACGTAGAAGGCGCCGTGCGGTTTGCGGCAGGTGACGCCGGGGATGGCGTTGAGCCCATCGACAATGATCTCCCGGCGGGCCAGGAACTCTTGCCGCATCTTCTCCTCGTCGTCCTGCGGGCCAGTCAGCGCTTCGATGCCTGCCATCTGGGTGAACGTAGCGGTGCAGGATGCCGTATTCGCGATGACCTTGGACATCCACTCGATGAGGTCGCGCGGCCCGGCTGCGTAGCCCAGGCGCCACCCGGTCATGGCGTAAGTCTTGGACATGCCGTCCATGATGATCGTGCGCTCCTTCATGCCGGGGAGCGACGCAATGGAGAAATGCTCGCCTTCAAACACCAGACGCGAATAGATCTCGTCCGACAGGACGTAGAAGTCATACTTCCTGGCCATCTCGGCAACCAGCTCTAGGTCCTCGCGCGCAATGATGCCGCCGGTGGGGTTGGCAGGCGAGTTGATGACGACCAGCCTGGTGCGCGGCGAGATCAGCTTCACGAACGTGTCGCGGTCGAAGCCGAAGTCCTTCTCCTCGAGGATCGGGAGGGGCACGGCCTTGGCGCCGGAGATGTTGATGCATGATTCATAGATAGGATACGACGGATTGGGGTAGATCGCCTCGTCGCCGTCTTCGAGCAGGGTCATGCACGACGAGTAGATGACGTCCTTGGCGCCTGGGGTGACCAGCACCTCTTCCGCCGTGACTGGGACGCCACGGGTCCTGCTGATGTACTCGGCAATGGTCTTGCGGAAATCCATCCGGCCCATGGTGGGCGAGTAGTGGGTGTAGTTCTGCTCGATCGCCCGCATACCGGCTTGCTTGATGTTCTCGGGGGTGTTGAAGTCGGGTTCGCCGATCTGCATATAGATCATGCTCTTGCCCTGGCGTTCCAGTTCCTGCGCCTTGGCCATGACGACGAAGGCTCCTTCGCCACCAGCCCTCTGCACACGTTTCGTTACTTTCAGCATGTCCTCTACCTCCCTGCAGATGATTCAGCGCTCACGCGCGATCGTGCACCTGTCGTGCTTGTGGCCGGCGTTGGGCCGCATGAACGGCCGCTTGACCACGATGCCTGCCTCGGCCCTTCCGCGAATCGGGATGTACACCGTGTCGCCGACCTTCACCACGTCCTTCTCCACCATGCACAGAGCATACGACCCACCCAGCGTCGGGCAGTAGTTGCCGCTGGTCACGTAGCCGATCTTGACGGGCATCTCGGGGCTGCCTGCCAGGCAGTCGAACCCGTTGCGCGGGATGGCCCTGCTGTTCATCTTCACGCCGATCCATGCGCGCGGGACGCCCTTCGCTTTCATGGCCAGCAGTGCGGGCTTGCCCACGAAGTCATGATCCCAGCTGATCACGAAGTTCTGCCCGGCTTCGAGTGGCGCTATGGTGTTGTCAAGGTCATGGCCATACAGCCAGTAGCACACTTCGAAGCGCAGCGTGTCACGCGCGCCCAGTCCGTTGGGCAGCAAACCGAACGGCTTGCCGGCGTCCAGGATCGCATTCCACAGGTACGATGCCTCTGCAGGAGCAACGTAGATCTCGTACCCGTCCTCGCCTGTGTAACCGGTGCGCGACACGATGCACTTGCGTCCAGCAACGGTGGTCTCCAGAAAGTGGAAGTACGCCAGGCCCACGATGTCTGCGGTGGTCATGCCTTTCAGGATATCCTCTGCTGCCGGCCCCTGCAGGGCCACTTCGGCGTACGTAGCCGTCGCTCCGGTGATGGTGATGTCCCCCAGTTTGTGGCCCATGACCCACGCGAGGTCCTTCTCGTAGTTGCCGGCGTTGACGACCAACAGGAACTTCGTCGCACTATACTTGTAGATGAAGAAATCGTCGACGACCGTCCCCTCCGGATAGAGGAACTCGGCATACTTGATCTCGTACGGCTCGAGCAGGGCTGCATTCCACGTGGCAATATAGCTCACAAACTTCTCGGCATCCGGTCCTTCGACCTCGATCTCGCCCATGTGCGAGACATCAAACAGTCCCGCGGCCGTGCGGCAGGCCTTGTGCTCTTCGATGATGCTCGTGTACTGAATCGGCATCTCGTAGCCCGCGAACTCGACCATCGTTGCACCGAGTCTCACATGCTCGTCGTACAGCGGCGTACGCAATACCTGTGCCATGTTCCTCTCCTCTGCTTCGATTCGCCGCAGGACAGGCGCTGTATGAAGATTCTGCCCCGGATGGCGCGCTAACACTCCTGGAAATACTTCTTCTTGAAGACCTTGGGAGCCTTGATGACTCCTCCCCCAGCCACGACGTACCGGACGAAGTTCTCCCCGAAACGATAGGGGAGCTCCTTGTAGGTATCGATATCGAGGACGAGCAGGTCGGCATCCTTGCCCTCGCGCAGCGAACCGGTCTGTGCGCCACGATTCACTGCCACGGCGCCGTTGATGGTCGCTGCGACCATGACTTCCTCGGCGGTCATCTTCATGTGCAGGCATCCCAGTGCCATGATGAGCAGCATGTTGGGGCACATGCAGGTCCCCGGATTGTAGTCCGTCGCTAGAGCGACCGGAACGCCGTGCTCGATGAACCCACGTGCATCCGCGAACTTCGTGCGTCCCAGCGACAGGACAGTGCCCGGCATGAGGGTTGCGACAACGCCTTCCTTCGCCATGGCCTTCATGCCCTTCTCGCTGGTCCAGATGCAGTGATCGGCACTGACACATCCCATCTCGGCTGCCAGCTCGGCACCGCGGTCATCCGCCATCTCGTCGGCATGGAGCTTGCGCGGCATGTCATGGTCACGGGCGGCCGTCAGGATGTCGCGAGCCTCTTCGATCGTGAATGCCCCCTGGTCCACATACACGTCGACGAAGACCGCCAGATGGTTCTCGTGGACCATGGGGACCATGTCCCTCGCGACGAGTTCCACGTACTTGTGGCGCCTGGCGACGTATTCGGGAGGGACGACATGCGCCCCCAGCAGGGTCGGGACGATGAGGATGTCCGTTTCCAGCGCAACTTCCTTGATGACGCGCAGCAGCTTGATCTCCTCCTCGGTGTTCAGGCCGTAGCCGCTCTTGATCTCCGCTGTGGTCGACCCATAGCGCGACAGCTTGAAGATGTTGCGCTTGAGCGCTTCGCGCAGTTTCTCTTCGCTGGCCATGCGCGTTGCCCGGACGGTCTTCACGATGCCGCCGCCCGCGGCCTGAATCTCAGCATAGGACTTTCCCTGCTGACGCATGAGGAACTCGTCCTCGCGCGTGCCGGCAAAGACCGCGTGGGTGTGGGAATCGACGAACCCTGGGCACACGACCTTGCCCTCGGCGTCGATGATCATCGTCTGCGGGCCCACGACGTAGGAACCGCCGTCCTTGGCCCCCACGTAGAGGATCTTCCTGTCCCTGACGGCGACCTCGCCACGCTTGATGATGCCCAGGTCCCCCGCAGCAGGTACAACGACAGGATCGTCCACGCCCTTCATCGTAAGTAGCTCACCTATATTACGGATAACCAGGTCTGCAATGATCGGCTGTGCCATGACGTTCTCCTCTCGTGCTTTCGACACTACTCGTAGATTCGTGTTTCGACCAGGGCGTCCCTGGTCAGTCCGGGCAACTGAAGATAGTAGGATGCCACGTCCATGAACACCTGTGCCGGAGCCAGGCCGATGAGTTCGCTTGCGACGATGCCGACGCCGTAGCGGGCGGCCTCCATCCTGACCAGCTCGAACACGCGGTACAACGGTGTCGTCGCGAAATTGAGGATGTTCATCGACACCTGCGCCCTCTGCTTGTCTTCGAGGAAAATGCCCTTTGCCTGCACGTTCATGAGACCACCCGACGACTCGCGCATGCTCTTGGCGATGCGGCTGGCGATCTTGACGTCGCTGGTGTCCAAGTCCACGTTGAAGGCAACGAGAAAGTTGCGGGCTCCCACAGCGACACAGCCTGCTGTCGGATGGCGTTCCGCAGGGCCAAAGTCTGGCTGCCATGCCGGGTCCTTGATCTTTGCGGCAAAGCCCTCGAACTCACCTTCACGGATGGTGGGCAGCTTGCAGCGCTGCGGTACCCTGGCCGACTCCGCATACAGGTACACGGGCAGGTTCAGCTCCTCACCGATACGCTTCCCTACCTGCTCCGCTATTTCACAGCATTCCGCCATCGTTACGCCGGCGACAGGGATGAACGGGATGACGTCCACAGCGCCCATACGGGGGTGTTCGCCCTGGTGGTGCGTCAGATCGATGCTTTCGATTGCCGCCCTGGCCACGTCGAATGCTGCCTCGGCAACAGCCTGGGGCTCACCCGCATACGTGATGACGGTCCGGTTGTGATTGGGGTCGGACGACAGGTCCAGCAACTTCGCCCCCGGTCGTTCGATGACGCCGGCAATGGTCTTGATCTTATCGGTGTCCCGGCCTTCACTGATGTTGGGAACACACTCTATGACCTTTTTCACGCCACCTCCCAAGGTACACCCGATGAACGGTTGACAGTATACCCCCACCTGCGCCCGTGCGCAAGCAAAACACGTCGCACTGGCGACAGACAGCGGCTTTCACGCTTCCCGCCGGCCAGTTGCACGACATGCCGTACCGCGGTACAATAATTGCAGCATATCTCGTAACCCGGTATGGAGGCAGCCCATGAATGGAAGGATCCGTGTTCTGCTGGCAGTTATCATGACGCTCGGTCTGGCTTCTTGCCCCGCAGGCAGCATGCGGCCGGCGGCTGCCGAGACAACGGTCATCACCCTGACCATCGGTAACCCCAACATCACCGTGAACGGCACAACACGCCCTATCGATGCCAGCGGCACGATTCCCGTCATTGTCGGGGGCCGCACGCTCCTGCCGATACGGGCAGTCGTCGAGGCGATCGGCGGCACCATCGAATGGAACGCAGCGACGCGGACGGTCACCATCGCCGCGGGTGCGGTCACCATGGGCCTGACGATCGGCAACCGCATAGCGACGGTCAATGGCGCCACGCTTCCCATCGATCCTCAGAACGCTACTGTCGTTCCATTCATCATAGCTGGACGAACGATGCTTCCCCTCCGGTTCGTCGGTGAACAGCTGGGAGGGACGGTCGAATGGAATGCGGCGACCAGGACCGCGACGCTGACCTTCGTCGCCCCCGCTGCACTGACGGCTCCCAGCCTGCTGGAGCCGACAGACGCCGCACTGTTCACCTCGACGACGGTTGCCTTCCGATGGACGCCCGTCGAGGGAGCGACGTCATACAGCCTTGCAGTCAGCAGTGACGGTAAGGAGATCTACCGGGGGACCAGCACGACCAGCACGCTCATCCCATCAAGCGCCGTCCTCACCGCCGGGCAGTACTCATGGACCGTCACTGCGGTGCGCGGAGCGACGACCGGTCCTGTCTCCCTGGCGAGACGATTTGTAGTCCACCTTCCGCTGTCGCCAGCCGAAATCGTCAAGCGTGCAACGCCTGCCGTAGCCGGAATCACGGTCACGTACGTCGACGGAACCCGTGGCACTGCCGGCGCTTTCTGCATTGACCCTTCCGGTGTGTTCGTGACGACCTATGAGATCATGAAGGGCGCAGTCGATGGCACGATCACACTGTCGGACGGCAGTCAACGTTCCGACCTCCGCGTGCTCGGCTATGATACCGCGATGGACACTGTTTTGATCCGCGCCTCTGGTGACAGGCCCATCGCATCACTCGCTCTCGCGAGCGGGCAGAGTGCGCAGCCCAACCAGGACGTCGTCATGGTGGGGCCCGTCATCGCCGGGGTTCCGCAGTTCACGGTCACAGGCGTCGTCAACGGCGTTGGACCGGGGACGTTCTCTGTGAGAGGCTCCGCCGATAACGCGGTGGAGGGTTGCCCCGTGCTCGACAGTTTCGGGGAGGTCCTCGGCATGGTCACGACAGACATCAAGCCTGCGACCGGGACGTTCCCGTCCGTCTTTGCCGGTACGATTCGAGCTGTGTCCCGGACAAGCTCGTGGACGATCCGCGAAGTCACCGAACGCGAGGGAACCGGCTTGCAGGCCCTGAACAAGCCATTGCCCGATGAGCCAGTCGCCGACGCAGTGATCGGGAACCTGAGGCCAAGTTTCCACTGGAATGCGGTTGCCGGTGCCACCAGGTACGAGATCAGGGTCGTCGTGGGTCGTGATGCTTCCGGCACCCTGCTCTTCGACGACATCATCTCCTACACCAACCCCGTCATCGAGCCTGGAATCCTTAAACCCGCGACCAGCTACGCATGGAACGTCCGGGCAGGAAATGAACACGGATGGGGACCGTGGTCCTCGACCCGCGTGTTCACGACGAGCGCCTCCATCGTCCAGCCACCCGCACCCACTGTCCTCGAGCCTGTCGATGGGACCACCGTGAAGGCGGTCGGACCCGTGCTCTTCTGGACCGCCCTGCCGGGCTCAAACAGGTACTACGTGTGGATTGGAATCTCCGACCAGGACGAGGTGTTTACCGGTTCATCGGCCACGACGTCGCTGGCCATACCTGCCGGAACGCTCAAGTCCGGCTCCACGTACATATGGAACGTCCGTGTCGAGAACAGTTCGGGCGTGAGTAGCCTCTGGAGTCCCGACAGCTCCTTCACGATAGCCATTTCGGCAGGAATCGGCGTTCCTGCGCTCCTGGGCCCATTGCCAAAGGCGATCGTCTCGTACCTGAACCCGACGCTCACATGGCAGGTGGTCGCCGGAGCAACACGCTACGATGTGTGGATCGACAAGGGAACGAGTGAATCGAAGGTGTACGAAGTAGTGGTCACGGGCACATCACTCACTGTCCCCGCCGGTGTCCTCGAACCGGGCATCGCCTATCGGTGGAATGTCATCGCGGGAACGCCGGACGGCTGGAGCAAAACGGGCGATACATGGAACTGGTCCCTCAGTCGCGTATTCACCATCAACCTGACGGCGGTCATCGACATCCTGGAACCTCATCTGCTGAGTCCTGCAGACGGGGTCGTCCTCACGACGCTCTCGCCGACCCTGCAGTGGAGTACCGTGCAGGGAGCAGCATGGTACCGCGTGTACATCGGGAAGGGCACGAAGGAAACGGAACTCGAACAGGTCCTGAGCGTCATCGTGATGCCAAAGGGAGGCGACACACAGCAGTTTGCCCTTTCACCTGGAACCCTGGAGTCAGGAGCAACCTACTTCTGGCGAGTCCTGGCCGGCGCCGGCGAAGACATCGAAAGCCCCGCCTTCTATCGCTTCAAGACGCCCTAGGCGCCTCAGCAGACCACACATACCAGGAAACGACAAGACCCCTCGCTTTCTGCGAGGGGTCTTTTGGTAAGCTCATGCGAACGACCGGGAGTCCGGTCACCCGCCATCAGCGAGCTACTACTGTGGCCAGTAGGCAAACGACACCGTCTGCGTCGCCGCATCCCATGTCAGTTCCAGGCCAAGGCTCTCGGCGATGAAGCGCAGGGGAAGGAACGTGCGGCTGCCGATGATCTCCGGGACGACCTTGGCGTTCGCTGCATCGATCGGGGCAGGCTTGCCGTTCACAAGAGCTGTGCCCTTGCCGATCTCGAGGACTACAGAGCGTTCTCCGAGCGATACAATCGCAGTGTGTGTTTTCGCGTTCCAGGTGACCTTGCCGCCCAGCGTCTCGATGAGGGCACGGATGGGAAGGAGGGTGCGGCCGTTCTTGATGACGGGAGCGGCATCCATGGGGAACGAGACGCCTTCGAGCATCCCCAGCGTATCACCAACCCGCAGCCAGCCGTTCAGCGCCACATGTCGCCCGCCGGCGGCCATGATACGCTCGCTTTCGACTGTCCAGGTACGGGTGTTGCCTCGAGCATCGGTGGCAGTCACAGAGCTTGTGTTCTTGCCCGGCGACAGGGGGGTGTCGTACGTGAAACCACCGTCTGCCGCGATGGGCACCTCCAATCCGTCGATTGTCAGCGATAAGAGCCCAGACCCGGCATCGAACACGATGCCACTGATGATTGCAGACGCACTGGACGTGTGGCGAGGAACGTCATTCAGCACGACATCCGGAGGTGTACTGTCGACGTAGACCTTCGCGCTCCGGCTGGTCGTGTTGCCGAATGCGTCCGAGGCAACAAGTACGATGTCGTTGGGCCCCTCCGACAAGGCAAGGCCATATGTCTGCCAGCCGACACCGGCGCCGCTGGTTACAGCCACGCCGTTCTGCAGGATATCGACGGTTGCCCACCCGGAGTCATCATAGACGTCTGTCACGAGGGTGTACCGACGAGTTGCGCTGGAGCCATCAGCAGAAACCCCTGCTGACGCGTCAAGCCCAGGCAGCCGGATGACCGGCCCCATCATGTCACCAATAGTAGGAACCACAGGCCTCATGTCGAAGTAAGCCCAGCTGGGCAAGACCGTGTCCAATGTTCCACCGGCACCGATCTGTATAGTGAGATCCTGCCCTCTGTAGAGGCTTAGGTCCAGGTTCACCTCCCGCCATCCCGTCGAGACAGTGAATCCGCCGTGTGGTCCAAAAGCAGTCATGGAGAACTGCGCGATCACGGTCCCCTGCCACGATAGCGTCACGACGTAGCTCAGCCTGTCATACGGGGCGTAGTCCGTGGTGAACATGTTGTACGCGAACGCAATGGTCGGCGTAAGGACGGTGAACGTCTTGGCAATCGAGTTCGCGCCGAGCGGCTGCGCTGCATTGCCTGTAGCCGGAGTCCCGAGCACGGCCATGTAGTCTCCCCAGTACGGCGAAGTGTATGCATCAGCAGCAGATACACTGACGGCATCAGGACTGGCCAATACGATCCAGCCATCCAGCGTGCCGTCTTCGAAGCCCAGATCCGCCAGTTCACCGGCCCTCGCGGGCAAGATACCACCAAACGCCGAGAATACGAGCACGAACACCAGCAGAACTGCCAGCAGTGCAGGACGCAGTCTGAACATCTCTCTCCTCCCAGGTCGTCTCATGGTTCGAAGCAGCCGGCTGAAACGTGCACAGCCGTATCCATCGTATACGCTGAGACTCTAGCGTCATTTTAGATGAGGTCGCGCCGTTTGCAAGCCCCCCGACAGCAACATCCCCCGACGGCGATGCCGTCGGGGGATGGATTCTGCCAGTAGTACTGCTGTACG
>PNOG01000026.1 GCA_013824685.1 Coprothermobacter sp.
GAATGTACGTGAACCATCAGGTCGTCAACGCACCAGAGATGTATCCGTAGCTACTGCGCTCTTCCAGGCAAGGTGCCTGTCCCCTGTTACAAAGTCCGTCATTCCCGCGCAGGCGGGAATCCAGTCCTGCCCCCGTTGCCACGTGTTACAACAACTACGGCTGTCCCCTGTTACACTAGGCAAGGTGCCTGTCCCCTGTTACAAAGTCCGTCATTCCCGCGCAGGCGGGAATCCAGTCCTGCCCCCGTTGCCACGTGTTACAACAACTACGGCTGTCCCCTGTTACAAGACTCGGAGGGCCTTCACCAGGCTTGACAGAAGTCTCCGCGCCGTGTAGAATAATTATGTACGTGATTGTGCGGGAGTAGCTCAGGGGTAGAGCATCGGCTTCCCAAGCCGAGTGTCGCGGGTTCAAATCCCGTCTTCCGCTCCAGAGGCGGCATAGCCAAGTGGTAAGGCAAGGGTCTGCAAAACCCTCATACCCCGGTCCGAATCCGGGTGCTGCCTCCATTTTTATATCCAGGCATCCCTGCCGGGATGGCGGAACTGGCAGACGCACGGGACTTAAAATCCCGCGGTGGCAACACCGTGTGGGTTCAATTCCCACTCCCGGCACCACTGTTGTTTCTATGGTGACGTCATGCCTCAGTATCCGACCCCAAGTTGTCAAGACTACGTGTGTGACGGTAGACTCTCCATGTGATCTCAGCCTTGCCCATACGCGAGAGTGGGACAGAGATCTCGGGGTTGGTGTCGGCAACCTGCGACCCTGATCCAAGCTGGATTCCCATCTTGCCGGCCGCAAGGTAGGTCTTCTCATACAGCACGGCATCGATACCATTCTTCTTGCGTGTCGTGCCAAGAACAAAGACACGGCATTGCCGGAATGTCCGGTGTTTGACGCGATGCCTGAGCAACCTGAAGATCCCCAGATCACGCCGTATGTCCGAGAGCCCGTAGATGTGGCCGCTGGGGGCGTATCCTGCGTGAAGCCGATCATACTCCTCGACGACCTCGTTGAGGTCGGGCAGAGTGACCGCCATCCCGATGACAGGATGATTCGGCTTCGTGACATCTTCGACTACGAAGACCAGGTCTTCGATGGCAATCATCCTCAATCCGCTCGCGAGATAGTCGAACTCCTCTTCCGAAAACCGTTCAAACTGTGGATGGACGCTGGTGTTCCACGCGATGTTGTAGATGGTCTTGATTCGGGCGATCTCGTTTTTCCAGTCGCTGATCTTGACGGATCTGACAGCAACGCCCTGACACGCGAGTCGTTGTTCGAGGTCCTGCCCGCGCCTTCGCATGTTCTCGAGACGCTCCATGTACGGAGAAGCACTCTCGCACGTCATGCGAAAGGCATACCAGTCGTTTTCCTTGACTCCCCACTGCTCCAGAAAGCGCGTGTAGTACGGGGGTTGATAGGCCTCCATGACCATGGGGTGCTTGTCGAACCCGTCGACAAGAAGGCCGTCCTCGCCGTTGGCGTTGAAGCGTGCCGGGCCGATGATCTTCACCGCGCCGCCCTGCTGGAGATCTTCCGTGGCAGCGCCCAGCAATGCAGACGCAACCTCGTCGTCGTCGAACGACTCAAACAGACCGATCCATCCGACCTCGCCGTGAACCGCAGACTCATGGTAAGAACGGTCGATGAATCCAGCGATGCGTCCGACCGGCTTTCCGTCCCTGTGGGCAACGTAGTACTGCAGGAAGGAACAATGATGAAAGAAGGGGTTCGCGCCGGGGAACTTCTTCTTCCACCAGTTGTGGTCCGGGTTCAGGTCGTTCATCTCCACAGCCAGGATGGGCATGACCTTGTGAGACTCGGCAGTATTGTAGAAGGGTATACTCCAGGTGACGTTGACGAATTCCTTGAGCTTGTTGACTGGCAGGGCAAAGGATCCGTCCACGGAGACCGGCCGGGAGATGAGTCGCTCGATTGTCACTGTCGTTTCCATGGTTCCTCCGGACTGCTGATGGTGATAGATTCGTTGGTGCTCCTGCAATTTCGCTGCTATAATACATTTGAGCCACGTTCCGTACCGCACATCATGATACGTGAAACGGGCAACCTGTAAACTGATAGGATGTCCCCGACAATATGCCGCTGATACTGGAAAACCTCGAAAAGATGTACGGCGATCGCCTCCTGTTCCGGTCTCAGCATTGTACCATTGGTGCCGGCGACAAGGTCGGTATCATCGGCCCCAACGGAAGCGGCAAGACGACGCTCCTCCGCATCCTGGCCGGGGCTGATGACGAGTATGCCGGATCGGTCCAGATCACCGGTGGGGACAGCCTCTGCTTCATCGATGCTGTTCCCGTGGACCCCGAGCGTACTGCCCGCCAGATTGTCGCTGAGCCGTTCGAGCACCTCCGTGTCCAGGATGCACGCATCCGTGAACTGGAACGCCTTCTTTCCACAACTCTTGAGACGGATGCCTATCTCGTCGAGCTCGCGCGGCAAACCGAGCGGTTCGAGGCACAGGGCGGCTACGACTACATCGTCAGCATGAACAAGGCGCTCTCCAGCCTCGGGTTCGCCTCAGAGGACCTTGAGCGCTTTGCGGGGACGATGAGTGCCGGAGAAACCTCACGGCTGCGTCTGTCGCGGCTGGTCAGTGACACCAGGAACATCTGGCTGCTGGATGAGCCTACCAACTACCTGGACATTCCCGGCGTGCAGTGGCTCGAGCGCCAGCTCAAGGGACTTCAGGCCACCGTCCTGGTGGCATCGCACGACGCCTGGTTTCTGGACCAGGTCTGCAACAAGCTGCTTGTCATCGAAAACGGGAATCTGCGCCTCTTCAGCGGGGGGTACACCGACTACGTCCGCGTCAGGGACGCCGAAGCAGCCGACCGCGCCCAGCATGATGCTGAACTCAAGCGGGAGATCGAGCGTATGCGGCAGTACGTCGAGAAGTACAGGTATGGGACACGAGCAAGCCAAGCTGCCTCACGCGAGAAAGCCATGGAACGACTCAAGGCGAAGGTTCAGACTGAACCCGCCTCCACACGCAAACGTGTCCACGTGCGGCTCCGCAACACGGGAGAGAGTGGAGAGATCGCTCTGCGCCTCGAGCACGTCAGCAAGTCGTACGGCGACCATGCGATTCTCAGCAGGGCAAACGTCACGATCCTCTCTCGCCAGCACGTGGCCATCCTTGGCCGCAATGGGGCCGGGAAGTCGACACTGCTGAGCATAGCGATGGGACAGATCGTTCCGGAGGGCGGCGACATCTACTGGGGACCGAGCGTGCGGTACTCCTTCTTTCCTCAGAACTACACGCTCTTCGAGAGAGAGTCTGCCATGGAGTGGATCATGGCCCGCCGCCCGCAGATGATCATCTCGGAGGTCAAGGCCTTGCTGGGCAGTTTTGGCTTCTCCGCGGACCAGATGGACCAGCAGACCGGGGCGATGAGCAGTGGAGAAAAGCAGCGTCTTCTGCTGGCCCTGCTCTCCACTGAAACGGCCAACATGATCATCCTTGATGAGCCGACGAACTTCCTGGACATCCAGACACGAGAGTCTCTCGCTTCGACGCTCCGAGCGTTCGAGGGGACGGTCCTGTTCGTATCGCACGACCGGACATTCATTGACGCTGTCGCCGACCGTGTCGTCCTTATCGAGCGCAGCCACGTGTCGGTGCTGGAGGGAAACTACTCGACAAACCGGCAGGAGCTCTTCAACGATCGTGCCGGCCGCACCCTGCCGTCTGGTCACGCGAACGTCCAGGACAATACGAGGTCCACGCGGACGTCACATAACAGGCTCGTGGCCCTCCAGGCTCACGTACGGCTTCTCGAGCGCCAAATTGGCGAGATCGAACAGGAACAGGCCGATCTCACCCGGAGACTGCAGGAAGAAGGGCCTGCCATGCAGGGAAGCGATATCGCTTCGCTGTCGGTGCACATCCACGAGCTGCAGGTACGACGGGACGAGCTGTTCGAGGAGCTGGCAATGGCGGAAGAACGGTTCTTACAGGCCTCGGCGCCGTGATTCGATTTCCTGGAGCAGCTCCTCGCGGGACGTGAATCCCCACCGCTCCAGCAGTTCCTCCGAGAGGTCGTACACGAGAACCTTCTTCAGATAGTCCCGTTTCGTCGTCAGGAGCTTGCGTTCGAGGAGCGACACCAGAGCCTTGTCGCTCGTGACTCCACGAAGCTGGAGAATCTCCTTGCGTGTCAGCGCCCCCTTAGTAATGATGAGGGCGAGAACCTCCATGGCCTGTCTGGAGAGGCCGACCTTGGGTCTGGGCTGAGGTGGCTCTGGCGTGAGCTTGTCCGGAACCGAGAAGCAGTACTTCTGGCCGTCCTGGACGAGACGGACGCCTCGATTCGCATAGTCGGCCTGGAGACTCTCCAGAAGACGCCGGGTCGCCTGGCAGCTCTGTCCCGCCCGGCGCGCCAGATAGCGAACGCCCACAGGCCCCTCGGCCGCAAACAGGATGGCCTCGACTCGCTGCTTCGCGGCCTGAAGCTCCAGCCCCGTAATGAATTCCTGACTCTCTCTGCGTTCAGTCATCTGGTTTCCCCACGTATGCGACGGCAATACCCTCGAACCGGCTCTGCTGAGCGATGTGGAGGACCCCCATCTTGGTCAGGATGAGAATCGCCAGAAAGCTCAATACCACACGCTCCCTCGAGTCGGATGAGTCGAAGATGTCCTCGAACAGCATCGTTCCCCTTTCCAGCAGCAGCGCCCGAAGCTCCCGCATGACCTGCTGGAGGCTCAGATAGACCGGTCGCTGGTCCTCGCTCCCCACCGGCTTGCGCGCCGCGACGCGTTCAACAATGCGCGCAAGTGCCTCGAGCAGAGCGTCCGACACCTCGTCTCCCGTCTGCTCCTCCGCTGGAGGCAGCGTCGTCCGGACATTCGGCCTCTTGTATGGGGCTCTGCCGGCGTTTACTTCCTGCAGGACCTCGATGATGGGCCTGGCGTACAACCCCGCCTCATCCAGCGCTCTGATGCCTTCCAGCAAAGACTTCTCCTGCGCGGCCGCGTGCCCGAAGAGGACGAACTCACTTTTCAACTTGAGAAGATCGGCCAGCATGTAGACGAGCTCGGCATGCTCCTCGACCCCGGCGTCGCGCCGAATGGTCATGCTGCAGTAGTCCACCAGGCGCTCCACGACGATGTCGGCGACATCGGCCCGCCCCGCCCGCCCCAGGAGTCTCAGGTTGTTCACAGAATCTGTCAGGCCCGCCACGTTCAGATCCCTATGACCTCCCTGACCATGCGGACGGTCTCGGCCGCGACCACGGAGGCCTTCCCCCGGCCTTCTGCCAGAATGCGGTCGACCGAATGCGGATCGGCGGCAAAGGCGGCACGGCGCTCCTGGAACCCGACCAGCCGCTCCGAGACCATCGCAGCGACGGAGCGCTTGTGGGCGACACAGCCAAGACAGCCCTGTTCACACTGAGTCTTGGCTTCTGGCGCGGTGTCCGGCTGAAACAGCTTGTGATACTGGTAGATGACACACCCGGCTTCCGGGTGGCCGGGGTCGTCCCTGCGCACCTTCAACGGGTCCGTGTATGCCGTCATCATACGCTTGCCCGTCACTTCCGGCGGGTCGGACACCACGATGTCATTGCCCAGAGACTTGCTCATCTTCCGCCCGTCGAGGCCCGGCAGCATCTGAAACTCGTTCAGGATGGGCTGAGGCTCTGGAAAAAGGTCGGTCTGATACGTGTGGTTGAAGGTGCGCACCAGTTCGCGCGTGAATTCAAGGTGTGGGACCTGGTCCTTGCCGACGGGCACTGCTTCCGCACGGTACGCCATGATGTCGGCGGCCATCAGGACCGGATAGCTCAGCAGGCCAAGGTTCACGTTGTCCTTGAGGTCCATGTCCCGGATCATTTCCTTGACGGTCGGGTTTCGCTCGACCCACGAGACGGGGGTGATCATCGCAAGAAGCGTGAACAGATAGGCATGCTCCGGCACATCGGACTGGCAGAAGATGGCCGACCTCTGCGGGTCGAGTCCCGCTCCCAGCCAGTCGAGGACCATATCGCGCCGGTACTCACGGATCGAGCCACTCTCGTTCCACTTGGTGGTCAACGCGTGCATGTCCGCCACCATGAAGTAGCAGTCGTACTCGTCCTGCAGCTTCACGTAGTTCGCCAGCACCCCCATGTAGTGACCCAGATGAAGCTTGCCGGTGGGACGCATGCCACTCAGGATTCGCTTTTTCATAGGCACCTCACAGCCTCAGGAGAGTATACAGAATGAAGCCAAGCACCTTGGACATCACACTTCCGATGATGTTGAACCAGAGCAGGGCAAGCAGGATGATCGTCCCGTACAGGTCGACCGCGCGGTCGTACAGAAACCGCTCCGGTCTCTTGAAGAAGAGTGCAAAAAAGGCCTTGGAGCCATCGAGCGGGGGAATGGGAAGGAGGTTGAACACGCCAAGGCCTACCGAAAACCCGACGAGGCTCCGCAGGACCGTACCCACATAGCTGAACTGCGTGACTATTGCCGGCGAACTCTTCACGAGCAGCAGGACCAGGTACGCGACGATCGCCGTGGCGAAGTTGGAGGCCGGTCCAGCCAGAGAGACCAGGACAGTATCGCGGCGAGGGTGTTTGAATGCCGCGAAATCGATCATCACGGGGCGTGCCCACCCGACACCGAACAGCAGGAGAGCGATGGTCCCAAGCGGGTCCAGGTGACGCAGAGGGTTCAGGCTGAGGCGTCCTGTCTCGACGGGGGTCGTGTCGCCAAGTTTCCACGCCGTCCACGCATGGGAATACTCATGGATCGTAATAACGATGAGGATGACTGGCACGTAGACGATCCAGTTCTGAATGTTGCTGCGGATGTAGCTCAAGAGTCCCTGCATATGTTCTGTCCTTTCTCGACGATATGCCGGTTCTGCCGGCTGGTTTCATGGAGTCATAGTAGCCGGGTTTCCTCCTTACGCAATCGCTTGGCAACCAGCGATTCTTCATTGCGGATGCCCACTTTCCTGCTACAATCAACGCATGATCAAGATGCGCGTTCGATACAGCAAGGAAGAAGAAGCCTGCCTGCTTTCACACCATGAGGTACAGGCGGCCCTGGTGCGGTGGCTGCGGCGCAGCAACCTGCCTCTGATCTACAGCGAAGGGTTCAATCAGCGCGTCCGCATCGAAACCGGCATTCCCACGGGCGTCGGCATGGTCAGCCTTCAGGAGTATGTCGACGTGTTCCTCGACGCCTGGTCGCCCGTCGCCGACCGTGCGAATGCACTGGAGCGCACGGCGCCTCCCGGCCTCAGGTTCCTGGCTGCGGTCGACATCCCCCTCACTGCCCCGTCTCTCATGGGACAGCCGATGATCCTCCGCTATGAATACACGTGGGCACACCGGGCGGAGATCGATGCCGAGCAGATGAAGGCCCGCATGACTTCGTTCCTCGCCCTGCCAACGTTGATGGTTGTGCGCGAGAACGGCAAGTCCCGTGCGCCGAAAGACATTCGCACGTACGTCCTCACCGCACAGATTGCGACGCGGACCCCCTTGCGCGCCAACGTGGGTGTCTTCTTCAACCAGTCGGGGACAATCCGCATGGACGAGGTCGTCAAGTACATCTTCGGCCTCGATGCGAAGATCGCGCCCATGCCGGTGATCACGCGCCAGAGCGTCCTGCTCAATATGAGCGGCGTTTTCGTCGACCCCATGGACGCCGCGGCACAGACCGTCCCCCCTCATCGACCGAAGACCAGTCACCACGGCTGAGATCCAACAACAACAAAAGCTCCCCGGTCACCCGGGGAGCTTTCCGTTTCTCACATGTACAGTGCGTACTAATCGCCGTAGTCGTCTTCCTCACGTCCAGAGCGCTTCCGCTCCTTGAAATCAAGGAGTCTCTTGCGAATGCGCAGGGACTTGGGCGTGACCTCCAGCAACTCGTCCTCGTTGATGTAGTCGAGAAACTGGTCGAGAGCGAACTGGATCGGCGGGTCGATCTTCGTGGAGATCTCTGACGTGGAGGACCGCATGTTGCTGAGGTGCTTCTCCTTCGTCGGATTCACCTTCAGATCGTGATCGCGCATGGTCTCGCCGACGATCTGACCGGCATATACCTTTTCCGCAGGCGCAACAAACAGCTTGCCACGGTCCTGGATACGTGCGATAGAGTAGGCTGACACGGCCCCGGTATGGTCTGAAACCAGGACGCCGTTCCTGCGGCCGCCGATCTTGCCTGCCCACTCCAGGTATCCCAGGTACGTATGGGTCATGACGCCGTTGCCCTTGGTCGAACTCAGGAACTCGGACCGGAAGCCAAACAGGCCACGAAGAGGAATCGTGTAGCTGAGACGGACGTAGGCACCCTTGAGGTCGAGCATCTTCTCCATGGTCCCGCGCCGTTCACCCAGCATGTTGATGACCGTCCCCTGGTACTCCTTGGGAACGTCGAGCACGAGGGTTTCATACGGCTCGAGGACCTTGCCGCCCTTCTTCTCGGTGATGACCTGCGGCATCGAGACCTGAAACTCATAGCCTTCGCGGCGCATCTGTTCGATGAGGATCGCCAGCTGGAGTTCGCCTCGTCCCGCAACGGTGAACCGGTCGGGAAGGTTGCCCCAGTCGACGGCGATGGAGACATTGGTGCGCAGCTCTTTCTCGATACGCTCGCGCAGCTTGTTGGAGGTCACGAACTTGCCCTCCGTACCTCCAAATGGACTGTCGTTGACCATGAACATCATCGAGACCGTCGGCGGCTCGATCCTAAGAATGTTCAGCTTGATGGGACGTTCCGGGTCGGTGACCGAGTCTCCGATCGTGACCGTGGATATGCCGGCGAACGCGAAGATCTCGCCAGCCTGCACACTGGGAACTTCCTTGCGTTCCAACCCCTCGAAGATGAAAAGCTTGAGGATCTGGCCCGCATATTCGGTGTCACCCTCGGAGTACACCTTGACCTTGTCTCCGGTCTTCAGCTGTCCTCCGAACATGCGGCCGATGCCGATGCGCCCAATATAGTCGTCATGAGCAATATTGGTGACCAGGACCGACAGAGGACTCGCGGGGTCATACTCCGGGGCTGGGGTCTTCTTGAGCATCAGCTGGAACAGCGGCGTGAGGTCCTGGGGCGGGTCGTTGAGGTCCATGGTTGCTTTGCCGTCACGGCCCGAAGCATAGACAACCGGGAAATCCAGCTGCTCTTCGCTTGCGTCGAGTTCGACGAACAGGTCGAAGGTCTCATTGATGACTTCCTGGATACGGGCATCCTGCCGGTCGATCTTGTTGATGACCACAATCGGTCTGAGATTGAGCTCGAGAGCCTTCTTGAGCACGAATCGCGTCTGCGGCATTGGCCCCTCGGAGGCGTCGACCAGCAGAAGAACGCCGTCCACCATTCTGAGGACGCGTTCCACTTCGCCGCCAAAGTCGGAGTGGCCGGGTGTGTCGACGATGTTGATCTTGACACCCTTCCACACCAGCGACATGTTCTTGGAGATAATGGTGATGCCGCGTTCCCGCTCGAGGTCCCCTGTGTCGAGGATACACTCGCCCATCTGGTCGATATTGCGAAACAGTTTGCACTGCCGCATCATGGCGTCGACCAGCGTCGTCTTTCCGTGGTCGACGTGTGCAATGATACCTATGTTGCGGAGATCGTTTCTGTGCACTCAAGTACTCCCTTCAAACAAGCATAGTTGGAGACCGAAAGTGGCCTCAAACTATTATTATACCCTTGTTTTCAGGCGTTCAATGCACCGAGTGCGATGGAGTAGAACTTGGAATCTTCAGAATCTCCCCTGCTGGTCAGGATGCACGGTGCCGTAGTCCCGGTCACCATCGCTGCCGTCTCGGCTTTTGCAAACCAGACAATCGCCTTGTAAAGAACATTTCCACTGTCGATACCGGGTACGATGAGGATATCAGCATCACCGCGGACCCGTCCCTTGAAACCCTTGATGTCGCTGACTTCAGGGAACAGCGCAAGGTCTACCGAAATAGGCCCCTCGGCCAGGACGTTGCCAAATTGCCTGCGCACGGCCATGCCTGTCAGAATCGCTGCTTCCTGGCTGCTCGGAAACTTCAGGACGCTCTCGCTGGCCGACAGGAAGGCGATCCTGGGCACTTCGACGCGCAGGCTGTTCGCAACACGGATGGCGTAGTTTGTGATGGTGACCTTCTGCTGGAGTGTCGGCAGCGGTATCACAGCCGCATCCGACAAGATGAGCAGCCGGGGGTAGCCGGGGATTTCAAATACCGCAACATGCGACAGGAGGCCGCCCTCGGGCAGCAGCCCTGTCTCCTTGTCCAGAATCCCCCGCATGTAGTTGTCCGTGTGAGCCAGGCCCTTCATCAGCATATGCGCGCTGCCCTCACGGACCAGTTTCACGGACGCGTTGACCGACGGCATCTCACCCTCGACGTCCATGATCTCAAAGAGCTTCGCGTCGACGCCGCACTCGCCCGCAATCTCTCTGATCTTCCGCTGCCCGCCAACGACTACGGCGTCGACGATGCCTTCCCTGACGGCACGTTCCACGGCCTGCAGCGTATGAGCGTCTTCGCCATAGGCAACGGCCATCCGCTTGCGCGGCAGGCCTTTCACGGCTGCTGGAATGTCCGACAGGTGCGTCATGGACCCCATCTCAAACCTCCCCATAATATGCTACGATGCCCAATGCCACGGACATCAGCTTGGTTTGTCCATCGTCGGCACGCGACGGCACCAGGACGGGCTTGCGCGCGCCAATGGTCACATGTGCCGAGGTGAATCCAGCGAAGTAGGTCATGGACTTCCCCAGGAGGTTTCCTGCCTCAATATCCGGGACGATGAGAATATCGGCCACGCCGGCGACCTCACCGGTGATACCCTTGATGCTGGCGGCCCGCGGTGAAATGGCGTTGTCCAGTGCCAGCGGCCCGTCGACGACACAACCCTTGATCTGTCCGCGTTCGTACATCCGCGCAATGATGGCAGCGTCCTCTGTGCACGGCATCTTCTCCGTAACGGTCTCCACGGCCGCCAGAACCGCCACCTTCGGGTTCTCATAGCCGAGGCGGTGATACACACCGACGGTATTCTTGATGCTCTCCACCTTCTCATCCAGCGTCGGGGCAACGAGGATGCCCCCGTCCACGACCGCCAGCAATGAGTGGCGCATGCGCGTGTCCTCATAAATGGTGCACTCAGACATCACCTTGCTCGCACGGATACCCGTGTCCTTGTCCAGCACGGCATGAAGCAGCTGCGCTGTCTGCACCCCGCCCTTGAGAAGGACATCCACCTGGTCATCGTGCGCCAGCTGCACGGCAATCCTGCACGCCTGCACCGCGTCGCCCGCCGGCACGACTTCATAGTCGCCGGCGGACACCCCGGCTTGCTCCAGCAGCGCCGCTATGCGGTCGGGCGGACCTACAAGAACCGGCGCTGCTATGCCGGCCTGCTGCGCCAGAATGGCAGCGTGCAGTGATACTTCTTCAGGAAACACGACTGCCAGCTTCCTGCGGCCGCGCTTCTTCGCCACTTCAAGCAGCTCAGCGAACGTCCTGATCTCCATGGGTCCTCCTCCCTATTCGTATGTCTGTTCCGTCTCGATACCTTGTCTAAGGCGCAGATAGGCGTCGTTGAGAGCCTCCAGCTCGTTCTCACCCGGCACGAGTTCGACCGGAGCGATGAAGCCGACCCTCTCGCTCACCCATCTCACGATGGCATCGTTGTGCGCCAGCCCGCCGGTAAGCACGATGACGTCGACGTCGCCCTCCAGCACGGTGGCCATGGCACCGATCTCCTTGGCGATCTGATAGGCCATGCCTTCAAGGACGAGCGCTGCCTCGGCGTCTCCCGCGTCGATGCGGCGCTGAGCTTCCCGTGCGTCGTTCGTACCGAGGTACGACACGAGCCCGCCCGTGCGCGTCAACCGCTTGATGACCTCAGCCTCGGTCGCCCCTTCCTCGAAGCACAGGCGCACCAGCGAGTACGCGGGGATCAGTCCGGCGCGTTCGGGGGAATACGGGCCCTGCTCGTTGGCGTTGTTGACGTCCACGATGCGTCCGTGACGAAGTGGTGCAACGGAGATGCCTCCGCCGAGGTGTGCCACGATCATGTTCATCTCGTTCAATGTCTTTCCATGAGCCCTCGCGACGTTGTAGGCAACCTTACGGATGTTGAGCGCATGGCCCAGGGACCGCCGCGGAAGTTCCTTGAGACCGGAGATGCGAGCGACGTCCTCGAACTCGTCGACTGACACGGGGTCAGCGATGTAACAGGGGATATCGGTACCTTCCACCAGATGATGAGCGATCAACGCTCCCAGATTGGACGCGTGCTGTGCAATGCGGGCTTCGAAGCAGTCGCGCAGCATACGGGCATTGACAGCATAGATGCCCGCGGATACGGGATGCAGGACACCGCCACGTGCCATGACGGCTTCAAGTCGTTCTGCCAGTACACCGTGACGCGCCAGAAAATTCGCCACAGTCTGTACGCGCATCTCCAGCTGGTCCGAAATCCGGGCAAAGGGCGCCAGTTCCGTGGCTGAATGGTCAAGCGATTCCTGGGCGACGAGCTCGGATCCCTCGTACAGGGCGACTTTTGTCGACGTAGAACCAGGATTGATCACAAGAATCATATGAGACACCTCCCGGATGGATGACTAGGGGAACAGAAACTCGCGGGCGTTGGCCAGAGCCACTTCGGACACCTGGTCGCCCGACACCATCCGCGCCAGCTCACGGACACGCTCCTCGCCCGTAACGCGGCGCACTGCCACCGTGGTGGCATCCTCGCTCTGCTCCTTGGAGATGACGAGGTGCGTTCCAGCCTTGGCCGCGATGGTGGGCAAATGGGTGATGACGATGACCTGGCGATGCATCCCAAGGCTGCTGAGCTTCCCGGCAACTGCAAGCCCAGTCTCGCCACCGATGCCGGCATCCACCTCGTCGAACACCATGGTAGGAATCTGGTCCGTCTCGGCGAACACCGTCTTGAGCGCGAGCATGACGCGCGAAAGCTCTCCGCCGGATGCGATCTCCCTGAGGGGACGCAGTCCCTCCCCCGGGTTGGGAGCAATGAGGAACTCCACCACGTCCAGACCTGTCTCAGACGCCTTGAACCGCTCATCCCCGACAGCGATGCCCTGCTCGTCGACGCTCTGCTCGATGGAACAGACGAACCGGGCATTGGACATGGCCAGCTCGCCCAGCTGTTCTTCGACCTTGCGTGCGAGGACCGGCCCCCCCTGCTTGCGTTTCGCCGTCAGTGACGCTCCGATGGTCGACAGTTCGATCTCCAGCTGCGTGATGTGGCCACGCAGGCCGGCCTCGTCGCCCGCCCGCCCGTGACGTTCATGCAGCTTGCGGTCGATCTCCATCTGAAACGTGAGCAGACCGTCGAGGTCCTTGTGATACTTCTCCTCGAGTCTGGCGATAGCGTCCAGCCGCTCCGTCACCTGCGCCAGTCGCGCATCATCCAGTTCAAGCCTGCTGAGATAGTCGTCCAGAGCAGACCCGGCTTCCTTGAGACTCGCCTGCGCCCCGTCCAGCAGGGATGCCATATCATTCAGCCGTGGGTCGATCGAGCAAAGGGCATCGATGGTATGGTGCAGTCTGCCGACCTGCCGCACGATCCCTTCGGTATCCCGGGATTCGTCTCCGACAAGAGCGCCCGACGCCTGGCCCAATTGCTCCTGCAACTCACGGACGTTCTCCAGCAGCCGCTGTTCTGCGATAAGCAAGCTGTCCTCCCCGGCCTTCAGCTGCGCACGCTCAAGCTCTTCCGACGCGAACTCCAGATAGGTGGTCTCACTGTCCCATTCTGCCCGGCGTGTTTCCATCAGCTCCAGTTCACGGCGCGCGGCACGCAACTCGACGAGTCTCGTACCGAAGAGCTCCCGCGCAGACTCGGTATCACGCCCCAGAAAGGAGTCCAGAAGCTGGATGTGATTCTCTCGTACCAGCAGCGACTGTGGCTCGTGCTGTCCATGGACGTCCACCAGATGCTCGCCGAGCAGTCGAAGTGTACTGATGGGCACAATGCGGCCGTTGATGCGATACTTGTGCCTGCCGGTCCGGTCCACTTCGCGGGTTGCCACGACGGTCGTATCGTCGTCTGTCACGAGGTCACCGAGCATGTCCCGCAGGGAACAGGCGCGCGGAAGCGCGAACTCCGCATCCAGTCGCAGGCTGTCCGCCCCTGCGCTGATGAAGTCGCTG
The DNA here is from genome assembly GCA_013824685.1 of Coprothermobacter sp. Lineage (NCBI taxonomy): Bacteria > Pseudomonadati > Coprothermobacterota > Coprothermobacteria > Coprothermobacterales > Coprothermobacteraceae > Coprothermobacter > Coprothermobacter sp. Next base: position 14,164 of record PNOG01000026.1, read on the forward strand.
GTCAGCTTGCCCCCCAGCACGGCGCTGATCGCCCGCACGAGAACAGACTTGCCCGCGCCCGTCTCGCCGGTGATGACATTCAACCCGTCGTCGAAGGACACGTGAACGTCGTGCGCGATGGCCAGATTGTGGATGTCCAGTTCCAGCAGCATCGTCAGCAGCCCCAGTGGAACTTGGCGCCGAGGACCTTGTAGAAGTTCTTCTCGCGCAGCCGGATGATCGCCACATCCTGGGGGCATCTCTTCACATATACCGTGTCAAAGCTGTGGATGTCGCCAACACGCTCTCCGTCACGCATGAAGGCCGCCTTGTCTCGCGACGGCTTCACTTTGATCGTGATCTCACTGCCAGCCGATACAACCAGAGGCCTCGAGGTGAAGTCGTGCGGCGAAAGGGCCGTGAGCACAAGTGCCTCCACAGTGGGGTCCACGATAGGGCCTCCGGCGGACAGGGAGTACCCTGTCGAACCGGTGGGTGTGCACGCCATGATACCGTCTGCCGTGATCTGCCCTGCGCGCACGCCACCGATGAAGACCTCGAACGAGAGGATCTTGCCCGTAAGCTCCCGTACCACCAGAACGTCGTTGATGGCCGTCGTCGTGAGGATTTCCTGACCCTCGCGCACGACGCGGGCCTCGAGGACGAGACGGTGCTCCACCGTGTAGGTGTGCGCAAGGACAGCATCAAGCGAGGCATAGACCTCGTTCTCCTCGACATCCGTGAGGAAGCCGAGAGAGCCCAGGTTGATACCGAGGATGGGCAACCCCAGCTGTGTGCTGAGCCGCGCGGCGCGCAGGAAGGTCCCGTCGCCACCCAGGCTCAGAATGAAGGAACCGTCCGCCTCTCCCGGCGGGATGGTGGACAAGTCATCCTTCGAGGTCACGCTGGCGACCTCGACCCCCTTGCCAGTCAGATATGGCCGAATCTCGCGCTCAAGTTCACGCGCATCCTTCGAGTCCCCGCGGCAATAGACGATGCTCTTCATCACGCTGTACAGTGTACGACGGATGCGCGAGGCTTCAAGCCGCTACCGTCCGTCTGCCCCGGCCAGCAGGGCATGAGCCGCACGCGCCAGCCCCTCGGCGTCGAGCTGATAGCTGCTCAACAGGTGTGCCCGCTTGTCCTGGGCGGGGAACGCGTCGGGAACACCACACCGCCCGATGTGCGCAATACTCATGCCGGAACGTGCGAGCGCTTCGACGACTGCGCCGTAGACGCCCGTGGAACGCGTCGTCTCCTCAGCGAGCAACACTGCCCGGCAGGTGCCGGCGAGTCGTGTGAGGAGACCGGTGTCCAGCGGCTGGGCAAAACGGAGGTCCGCAACACACGCCTGGACGCCATCGCCTGCAAGGATCTTCCGGGCTTCCAGCGCCGACCGGAGCACTGGCCCCAGCGAAACAATGGCAACATCGCTCCCGTCTGCGACGATGACACCCGTCCCGGGAGTCATGGGGGAGCGCTCACCAAGCTGTTCACTGAGGTCGTAGGCGACGTCCTTGGGATACCGGATGGCGAACGGCCCTGTGGCCGCTGTTGAGAGTTCCAGCATGCGCACCAGGTCAGCCCGGTCGCATGGGGAACACACGGTCATGCCGGGAACGCTCTTCAGAAAGCCGACGTCGAAGACGCCCTGATGGGTCGGCCCGTCGTCGCTGACCAGTCCAGCCCGGTCGATCGCGAACCGCACGGGCAGACCGCCGATACCGACATCGTGGACGATCTGGTCGTACGCCCGCTGAAGGAATGTCGAGTAGATGGCGACGTACGGCTTGTACCCTCGGCTGGCCAGCGACGCCGCCATGCCGACAGCATGCTGCTCGGCGATGCCCACATCATAGCAGCGGTCGGGAAAGCGCCTGGCAAACTCGGCAAGACCGGTGCCGTCCATCATCGCAGCCGTGATGGCGACGATGCGGGGGTCTGTCTCCGCAAGCCGTATCAGCGTCTCGCCAAATACTTCGGAGTAGGTCGACATCGGCTTCTCCTGCTTGCTCAGCCCATTGTCGATGAGGAACGGTACGACGCCATGGAATTGAGACGGCTGCCGTTCAGCCAGCTCGTATCCCTTGCCCTTGACGGTCACGACCTGCAGGACGACAGGCTGCTGGATATCCTTGACCATGTCGATCGCTTCCATGAGTTTGCGGATGTCATGGCCATCCACGACCCCGAAATACCGGAAACCCAGCTCCTCGAAGAAGATCGTGGGCAGGTACAGCCGCTTGAGCAGGGTCCTCAGCCAGCGGAGCCCTCGTCCTACCAGAGGAGACTCGCGAGCACGCAGATACCATGTACGCGTCCGCAAACGGTTCAGTGCCTGCGCCATGCCTCCTACGGAACGGGAGATGGACATGTCGTTGTGGTTGAGGATCACGAGACATTGGCCGTGCGCCCGTCCGAGGTTGTTGAGCGCTTCCAGGGCCATCCCGCCGGACAAGGCTCCGTCACCGATGACGGCAACCACGCGCTGGTTTCCGCCGTCCAGGCGCCGCGCCGCAACGAGGCCTGCCGCTATGGAAAGCGACGTCGAGGCGTGTCCGGCCAGGAACGTGTCGTACGGGGATTCATCGGGACTCACGAACCCGCTGATCCCCCCACATTGACGGAGCGTGCTGAACGACGCGTAGCGGCCGGTGAGAAGCTTATGCGTGTAGCACTGGTGTCCCACGTCCCAGACCAGCTGGTCGGTCGGCGTATCCAGTGTCATGTGGAGCGCAATCGTCAGCTCGACGGCTCCCAAATTCGACGCAAGGTGCCCACCGTTGGTCGAACACGTGTCCAGAATGACCTGCCTGCATTCGGCCGCCAGCGTCCGGAGCTCCGCGACGTCAAGCCCACGGATGTCAGCCGGCGAGGCGACGTGCTCGAGGATCAATGCCGGGCCTTTTCCGCAAGAAGGTCGACCAGCCCCGTCAGGAAGTCTCCCCCGCTGTCCAGCGCCACTGCGGACTCACGAGCGCTCGCAAGGTACTGCAATGCCCTTTCCCTTGCCTCAGCGAGCCCCAGCACGGTTACGTAGGTCGCCTTGCGGTTCTTGACGTCCTGGCCCGCCGTCTTGCCGGTCTGCGCTTCGGTCGCACTGGCGTCTGCGATATCGTCCACGATCTGGTACGCCATGCCAAAGCTTTCGCCAAATGCGCGCAGTCTGCCCATGTCAGCCTCGCTGGCACAGCCGAAGATGCCCCCAAGCAGGACTGAAGCCTGGATAAGTGCGGCAGTCTTGTTCTTGTGGATGTACTCGATCGTGCCCAGCTCGACATGTTCGTCACTGGAAGTGATGACGTCCATCGCCTGCCCGCCGACGAGGCCCTCTGCACCTGCCAGACCGGCCATCGTCCGTACCGCCTCGAGGCACCGTTCGGCGCCGAAGGCGCCCACCATCTGCGCGGACGAAAGCTCCTCGAACGCCAGGGTCAGCAGTGCGTCGGAAGCCAGAAGCGCCATGTCGTCGCCGTGGACCACGTGCGTCGTCGGCTTGCCGCGCCGCAGGTCGCTGTTGTCCATCGAGGGCAGGTCATCCTGAATGATGGAGTACGCGTGCACCATTTCGATGGCAGCGAGGACCGGCTTGATGCGCTCCCTGTCACGGGTACATGCTTCATAGACGGCAAGGCACAGAGCAGGCCGCACACGCTTGCCCGGCGAGAGCAGCGCATAGGACATCGCTGCATGCATGACAGACTCCTGCAGCGGAGCAAGGCACTCAGCCAGCACTCCGTCGATGTAGTGCGCTTCCTCGTTGAGACGGTCCCTGATGTCCATGTCAGCTCCCTTCTTTCTACCCGCAGCCATCCATGATCGTGTAGTCAACGTGGTCCACAGATGAGAAACGGCTCCCTTGCCTGAGCAATTCCACCAGGCGCAAGAGCCGCTGTTCGTCGCCCGATGCGACAACACGCACAGTACCGTCGTCCATGTTCTCGGCTCTGGCGTCGATCCCGAGCTGAACTCCCGTCTGCTCCACGAAGTATCGAAACCCGACTCCCTGCACTCTGCCGGACACGTCCGCCACCAGGTTCTTCATGAGCGCCCGCTCGGTCAGTCTCCCGCGCCTCCGACACCACGCAGGACGCCGTTCACAAAGCTCCCGGATTCGGCGCCGCCGAACTCTTTGGCCAGTTCAACAGCCTCGTTGGCTGCAATGGCGGTCTTGATCGGGGGCTTGCCATACTTCATCTCAAAAACGGCGATCGAAAGGATCACACGGTCGACGACAGCGACCCTGTCGATGCCCCAGTTCTGCGTGTGCGAGCCCACTTCGGCCAGAATGGCGTCCTGATGAGCCTGGACTCCCTGGATGAGCTTGAGTGCGTACGCCTGCACGAGCGGGGCCTCATGAGCATACATGTCGAACGTCTGGTCATATGAGGCGTTGCCCTGCGCCAGACTGTACAGGACCTGCAGCGCTATCTCGCGCGAGCGCCGCCGGTTCTGAACTCCCTGAGTCGTCGCCATGCGTCAGGCCCGCACGTCGGCGATATGGACGTTGACCTCCTGAATGTGGTACGGAGTGGAGGCTTCAACTTCCTTGGCGACAGCGCTCCGCACACTGCCGGCAAGCTTGCGAAGGTCCGTCCCGAATCGTCCGACAATGAACACGTCGAGCGTCAGCTCAAGGCCGCTTCGCGTGATGCTCACACCATGAGGCTCGCGACCCTCGCGGTCCCAGAATGGAAAGTGCTCCTTGAGACCCTTCCACATCGACTCCACGCCCTCGACAGACAGGCAGGCGTGGACGATGAGAGACTCCAGTGCAACGTCAGTGATGAGGACTTTGTCCATGTGCTTACTTGACCCTCTCGAGGTAGTCTCCGCTGCGGGTGTCGATGCGGACCTTGTCGCCTTCATTGACGAACAGCGGCACCAGGAGCGTGAACCCGGTCTCGATTTCGGCGGTCTTGTTGGCGCCCGTGGCGGTATCGCCCTTGATACCCGGCTCAGTGTGCGTGATGGTCGCCTCGATGAATGTGGGCAGCTCGACGCTGACCGGCTTCTCGAGGAAGTAGACGACATCGACCACGATGTTCTCGATCAGATAGTTGGCGCCATCGCCAAGGTCATTCCTGGTCAGGCCGATCTGCTCGTAGGTCGCGGAGTCCATAAAGGTGTAAATGCCGTCGACGTCATAGAGATACTGCATCTTCTTGTGCTCAAGATATGCGCTCTTGACCTTCTCGTCCGGACGGAAGGTCTGCTCGACGACGTTGCCGGTCATGAGGTTCTTCATTTTGAGGCGGACAAATGGGGAGCCCTTGCCGGGCTTGATGTGGGTGAACTGAATGACGGCAAACGCCTGACCGTCTATCTCAAACGTGACACCCGTGCGCAATTCATTGGCAGAAATCAACGTCTAACCTCCTGGTACTAGGCTGTCAATCGCGGCTATTGTACACGCCAACCAGCGTTGCGTCAAGCGTTCACGCCCTCTGCACCGCCACACTCTGGGGCACTCAGGGGAGAACCAGCTCCTTCGGCAGCTCGGTCAATGACTCGAACCCAGTCGCTGTCACGATGACCGAATCCTCGATGCGCATGCCGTAGCGTCCAGGAAGGTAAACACCCGGTTCACAGGTGACGACCTGCCCGGGTTCGAGCACCGTGTCGGTCCCCTGGGAAAGGCGAGGCGCTTCATGAATCTCGAGCCCCACCCCATGCCCCAGGCCATGGGTGAAGTACTGCGCCAGTCCGCTCTCGTCGAGCTTGCCTCTCACGGCGGTGTCGACGGAACGGGAGCTCACGCCCGCCTTGATGCAGTCGAGACCCAGCTGCTGTGCTCCACGCAGGTTTCCATAGACATCCAGGACGTCGGCAGGCTGTTCACCGAGCGCCACGGTCCTGGTGCAATCGCTCATGTACCCCTCGTAGTTGACACCGAAGTCGATGACGATGACATCGCCGTTCTGGATGGCCTTGCCGGAAGCGACCCCGTGCGGGAGTGCCCCTCGAGCGCCCGATCCTACGATCGTCGGGAAACTGGCGCCCTGGGCGCCCGCCTTCCGCATTTCGTATTCCAGCAGCGCGGCCGTTTCGTTCTCGGTCATGCCGGCCTTCAACTGGCCGATCATCGCGTTGAACGCCTTGTCCGCGACACGCCCCGCAGCGCGCATCATGTCCAGCTCGCGACTGTCCTTGACGATGCGCATGCCTTCGACCACGCCCTCGGTCGGGACCATGGTCACCGACGGAAACGCCGAACGCATCTGTTCCGCCTGAACGAAGGAAACGCGTTCCTTCTCGAACCCGAGCCAATGGGCATGGCCCGCGACGAGCAGGTTCGCAATCGACCTGCTGAAGTGCCCAGTGTATTCGATGATGTCCACCCAGGGGCACTCTTCACGCGCCTGTGTGGTGAACCGGCCGTCGACGACAAGGTGCATGGCGCCCTGGAGCGCGAGGAGGTACCCCTCTTCGCCCGTGAAACCGGTCAGATACCGCATGCTGGGAGCTGCAAGCGTGAAGAAGGCGTCCACGTTCGCGCCGGACATGCGCTCTTGCAGCAGTTCAATCCTGTGTTCGTAGTACGAGTTTTCCATCCTGCGTCTCCTTGAAGCCTGTGTCTATTCGAATGGATTGGTCTTGCCTGTCTCTCCGGGGATCGGCTGCGTGGCCACGGTCAGGAACGTCTGTCTCGTCTTGAGCTGGGTGTTGACGAGGTCAAGATTCTTGTGCTGAGCCACCTGGAACACTTGAGGCGTGGTAGGCGTGGTAGGCGTCAGCCCCATGCGAGGCAGAAAGTAGAAATTCCAGACGGAGAAGCTGGCCAGCAGGATCACGATGAAGATCCAGGTTCCCGCCGAAATCTTGACTCTGGGCTGCTTCCGCGGACGCGGCGCAACCTTCTTGCCTGCCGGAACCGTCTGAACCTTGGTCTTTGCTACTGCTTTCTGTGCCATCACAGCCTCCTATTGCAGCGTGTCCGGCTGAGGAGCAGCCGGCGTTGCAGGAGCCGGCGCACCAACAATCGTCGCGTCAGGACTCAGAACCATCCACGCCGTCATGGAGCAGGTATACGGGTTGCCCTGACCGGGCAGTCCGAGGGTGCCGTGCGAGACGGTCAGATTCGAGGAAACCATGACATACTTGAACTTCGTGCGGAACGTCTCTTCGAACCGTCGCATGGTCGCGTAATCCTTGGCGGTGAAGTTCATCGTGACGCCGACGGTCTTGGCAAGCTTCACCTCCGCCGGCTGAGCGGCAGCGCGACCCTGACCCATGGAGGCATCCGAAATCTGAATGCTGGTGTACGTGATGCCGCCGGCCTTGCCGACCGCCTGAAGGTCGAGTAGAAAGCGTGTATGCTCGTGCTGGTCGAACAGTACGGGCGTAACCTGTGCAAGCTGGTCGATCCAGACCGAATAGGACTCGTTTTGCCTCACGAAGGCGTCGTGCAGCCGCTGGACCTCCTTGAGTGTGGACAGCTTCGCGTCGGCCTGTGTGACCTGATCGCGCAGGTCCCGGAGCTGGACCAGCTGAGGGCTGAGCCCGTAGCGGTAGTAGAAGAAGCAGATGATGCCGAGCAGAAGGATCACGACGACAAGTTTGATCGGAATGTTCCTACCCATTCTTGCCTCCTCCCACCCATGTCAACGTCAAGTTCATGGTCGCCTTGGCCTGCGGCCCCTGAACCACCGTGCCAGTGGCATACGGAATCTGATAGCCGCTGATGTGCACGTCCTTGAACTTCGGGTCGGCGCTGAGCGCATTGAAGAAGCGCACCAGGTCGACGAACTGACTGCTGTTGACAGAAAGTTCGACGGTCCCGGGAATGGTCGTGATGTCCGTCTGGGTCACGATGCAGGCTTTGGGAAGGTCCTTCGCAAGATCATCCAGGAGCTGGTTCGTATTGACCTGCAGCTGCACGGCCGTCCCAAGGTTGGCCTCCATTGCCAGCGAGCGCTGGGCGAGCGCCCTGTTGAGGTCAAGCAGTTTCTGCTCGCCGCCCAAAGCGGCAATCTGCGCGTTGAGATCAGCCAGATGGTTTGTCGTCTGCTGGACGGTCCACCTTGCATAGCCATATGATGCGGCGAGCACCACGAGGACGGCAACCACGACGAAGATGAGCGTCTTGTCCTCGCGGGTGAGGCGTGTCTGTCTCCGCCTCCGTGCGTGTGGAACAAGGTTGATGGTTATCATTAGAGTCCCTCCGAACCAGGGCGATACGTCAGAAGGCTTTCGCCGACTGAAACAGGCTTGGCCTGGTGCCGGCCAGAGTGCTTTCTGGCAGCCGCCGCCTCAAACTCACGAAGCGAAAGGCCGGTAGCCACACTGAACATGGGAGCCATCTCATTGAGATAGGATTCGGCAAACATGCTTGGGTCGTACTTGGCAACGTCGAGCAGCAGACGGTTCAACTCGACCGTGAAACCGGTCGACAATTCGACATAATCGGCGATACCCTTGAGATTGGCCGTACCGCCCGACAGGATCAGGTGCAGGGGGCGGTCGCTCTCGAACCGTGTCGTATAGTAGTTGAGGGACCGACGGATCTCGAGGACCAGCTCGTCGATGATGGGCAGAGCTGCCGACGTGGCGCGTTCTGCCTCGGAGTTGGCTTCGAGATTGGCATCCGGGTTCACGTTGACGGACTCCTGCTTCAGCTCTTCCGCACGCTCCGTATTGATGCCCAGAGCTGACGCGATCGCCTGCGAAATCCGCGCCCCTCCGAACGGGATCATGCGCGTGAGCCGGATCATGGACTGGTCCGCAACATTGATGGACGTAATGGTCGACCCGATGTTGACCATGACAATCGTCTTTGCGTCCAGATCGGGCCGCTTGTAGGAGACATAGTCCACCAGGCGCAACTCTGCAAAGGGTTCCACCTCGATGAACACCGGCTCCAGCTGTGTCTTGCGGATGACTCCCATGAGGCCATTGACGATGTCCAGGGGAGCGGCGGCGACCAGGCAGTTTGCCTTGACGCCACCATCGTCCGTCTGAGATCGGGACAGCACCTGGTAGTCGAACACCGCCTCCTCGATGGGATAGGAGATGTGCTTCTCCATCTCCCACTTGACGATGTCCCCAAGGGGCTGGCGGGGGATCTCATCCACAGTGACCTGCTTGACCGTCACCAGCTGGCCCGAGACCGAAGCCGACACGCGCTTGCCCACAAAGGAGTGCAGTGAGAGCAGAGACCCGAGCGCTTCGCTGATGATATCGCCCTTGGCGATCTTTCCCTCTTCAATGGATCCCTCGGGTGTTGGAACAACGCCGAAGTTGACCAGACTCAGTCCATTCTTGTCTCGCTTGAACTGAGCCACCTTGATCGTGCTCGACCCAATATCTACTCCAATGATCGGTGTTGCCTTGTTTGCTAGCCCAAACACAGGGTGCCTCCTTATGCGCTCGACCGTCAGACGTCTACCTGTGGAACAGGGTTGCCAGATACCAGGTGATCAGGTCGTTTCCCGCAACAGCCGCGACATATGCCCCCACGGCCATAGCGGGACCGAAGGGCATCGAATCCTTTCCTTTCTTCTTGAAGAACACCATCAGAACAACGCCAGCAGTCGCCCCAATGATAAAGGCCAGCAGCAAAAAAACAACAGCCAGGCGCCAGCCCAGGAACGCACCGAGCATGAGTCCCAGAGTCGCGTCACCCCATCCCATGCCGCCTCTCGAGAACAGGATGATCAGCGCGAACAACGCCGCACCGATTGCCGCTCCACCTGCGGCTCCCAGCAGACCATGCCATCCAGCAAGCGCGCCGAAGACCAGACCGATGGCGGTCCCTGGCAAGACGACCGCGTCAGGCACGAGGCCTGTTTCGAAGTCGATGATCCCGACCGCCAGCGCAAGGACCGTCATGATGGCAAACTTCAGGGCATCGACACTCCACCCCAGACCCCAGCCCAGACCGACAAACAACAGGCCGGTACACACCTCGGTCCAGAGATACCGGGCTCCGATCGCCGCATGACAGTATCGGCAACGGCCGCGCAGAAACACATAACTCCACACCGGGACTAGGTCGAGGACGCCCAGCTGGTGACCACAGGCCGGGCAGACGGAATGCCCTTTGACCCATTGTTCATCGCGTGGTATGCGATAGGTGAGGACGCCGACAAAACTCCCCATGAAGGTGCCGGCAATGAAGCAGACGGCAAGAAACACCACCTCGGGAACTGCGCCCAGCAAGCCTGTCACAAGCAATCCATCCTCTCTGCACTCCTTTGTACGCTCAGAACAGCACCATACGACCTCTGAACGCTGCATGCGACTTCCAGTCGTGGGCTAGTATAGCACACACCGCCGCTCGTTGTACATAGTCTGGACAACGACGTGCAAAATGCAAGACCTGCGCCTCCTAGACATAGAAAAACCCCCTGACGAGGGGGTGTAACAGGGGACAGACGTAGTTGTTGTGTAACAGGGGACAGACGTAGTTGTTGTAACATGCCTGTAGCAGGAGCAGGACTGGATTCCCGCCTGCGCGGGAATGACGGAGGTGATGCCTGTGTAACAGGGGACAGACGTAGTTGTTGTAACATGCCTGTAGCAGGAGCAGGACTGGATTCCCGCCTTCGCGGGAATGACAGATGACCGACTGGACTCCCGCATGCGCGGGAATGACGGAGGCGATGCCTGTGTAACAGGGGACAGACGTAGTTGTTGTAACATGCTCGTAGTGGGGGCAGGACTGGATTCCCGCCTGCGCGGGAATGACGGGTGACCGACTGGATTCCCGCCTTCGCGGGAATGACGGAGGCGATGCCTGTGTAACAGGTGTAACAGGGGTCACACGTAGTTGTTGTAACATGCCTGTAGCAGGAGCAGGACTGGATTCCCGCCTGCGCGGGAATGACGGGTGACCGACTGGATTCCCGCCTTCGCGGGAATGACGGGTGACCGACTGGATTCCCGCCTTCGCGGGAATGACGGGTGACCGACTGGATTCCCGCATGCGCAGATGACTGCAACTATCTCGGGACCGTTCCGTTTCTGTAGGTGCTGTCCATCGTCTCCCTTCCACGTTGCACACGGCTGCGATCACTAGTACGCGAGCAGCCGCATATCATTTCTCCATGGTACTGTTGTTGCCGCGCTTCCATCTACAACTCTTCGATGGAGTCCAACAACGCGATGGCGTACAGCGGCATATTTACCAGCCATGATTCCTTTCGGAAGTTCGACAGGGAAGTCCGGACTGCATACCTCGGAGCGTACCTGTCACAATACGCCCGCAGGCTCCTGGATTTCAGGTTCTCGGCCGCCTTGACCTCGACAGGGATCACGTTTGGCCCTCTCTGGACCAGGAAATCGACTTCTCCCGTAGAATTCTCCGTCGTATGGTAGAAGGCGGGCAGCCTAAGATCGGAAATCAATTGCTGCAGCACATACTGTTCTGTCAGCGAACCCTTGAACTCTTCGAAGATGCTGCTGCCTTCGATCAATGTCCTTGCGTCGAGATCGCCCATGGCCCCTAGTAACCCGACGTCCAGGACGTAGAGCTTGAAGGACCGGGCATCCATGTACGCATTCAGCGGAACATTCGGTTTGGTGATGCGGTAGACCTTGGTGAGGAGACCACAATCCTCCAGCCATTGGATCGCAAGCTCGAAGTCTTTTGCGCGTGCGCCCTCCCGAATCTGACCATAGACGAACTTCCGGTTCTCCTTGGCAAGCTGCGTCGGCACAGCGTTCCAGATCATACGCATCCGCGGTACGATCTCCACGGGGGCATGTTTGGAGAAGTCCTGATCATAGAAGGTCAGCAAGTCCTTCTGGAGTCGCCGGACCGCCCCGAAGTCCTGTGTCTCCAGATAGGTCGTCACCGCCTCGGGCATGCCACCGATGTAGTAATACTGTTTCAGCAGGTCTACATAGGTTCCCCGGAACGAGGTGATCAGAGCGACGTCCCTCTTCCCAATCAGTTCGTTGAGCTGCTCATGCTCCATGGCATCGAGAAACTCCCGGAAATTCAGGGGGTACAGATCCAGGAGTTCCGCTTTCCCCACAGGGAAGGACGTTCCTTCATGCAAGGCGACACCCAACAGAGAACCTGCCGCAACAATCGCGTACTCCGGTGCGTTTTCGCTGAAGTATTTCAGTGAGGTAAGGGCTTTTGGCACTTCCTGCACCTCGTCAAAAATGATGAGAGTGTCATCGGCAGTGATCTTGACGCCAGTTTCGATTTGCAGGGCGCTGATGAGACGCGCGGTATCGTATCCGCCTTCAAACACACTCTGCATCCGTGGGTTGTTGTCAAAGTTCACATAGGCGACGTTCCGAAAACATATTCTGCCGAACTCCTTCATGAGCCAGGTCTTGCCGACCTGCCGAGCCCCCCGTATGATCAGAGGTTTGCGGTGTCTCTCTCCCTTCCACGCCTGCAGCTTCTTCATTGCATGTCGGTCCATGTTGTCGCCTCTCATGATCTGACTTTTCCAATTCATTGTAGAAGACTGACGCGCCGATGCAACACTTTTAAGGACAGAAAAGTGGAGAAAGTAACACTTTTAAGGACATAAAAGTGTGTAACAGGGGACAGCCGTAGTTGTTGTAACATGCGCGCGTCACAGTGGCAGGACTGGATTCCCGCCTTGGCGGGCATGACGGAGAATGATACGCTTCGGGGGACGGTTCCGTTTGGTGCCAGATTGTTACACCCGTGCGCCTGGATATGCAGAAACCCCCGGACAAGAAAGGGGGAGACGAGAAAGGACTGGATTCCCGCGTGCGCCGAGAGCACCCCTCGTATTGAACTGAAATACTCGGGGGGGAATGACGGACTGTAACAGGGGACAGGCGCCTTTCTGTCAGAGTGGATCAAACTCCAGTTTCCTGGGCTTGGCTCCACAGGCCAATGCATAGCGGACGATCGTGCTGTACTCGAGATCAGATCCGGCATGCTCGATCTTCGATACGTACTCCTGAGATCTGCCCATGCGGTCGGCGACGACTCTCTGAGTCAGTCCAGCGCTCTTGCGCAGCTCACGCAACTGCCGTGCCGCCGCCAGCTCCGCCTTCATCTCGATGTAGACCTGCTTTGCCTTGGGATCAGTCTCGATGAGTTTCTTGATTTCCTGCCGATAGGCTTCAGTAATGGCTGTCATATCACGAATGCTCTTCATGTCTCTCTTCCTCCTCCTGCAGACGTCGCTCCAACGCCGTCCTACGCGAGCGGGCAACTCGCAGTTCCTTCAGCGGCGTGTTCCCATTCCTTCGTTCAATACATAACTCAAGGGTGGTGAATGTCAAGAGAACACCGTGCCTGGCTTGGGGCCGGTAGTAGTTGCTCTGTGATTTGGCCGCGAGAGGCCAGTCAGTGCATGTCATGTTTTGGGACGCTTCCGTTTACCCATTCGTCTGACCGTCAAGTGAAAAGCAACAATCGCCGTGCGCTTGTGACACGCATGGCGATTGTTGTCTATCTGCTTGGCTACGATCAGCAGCTTATCACACTGCTGACGCCAATTGCCGCGCTACTCCAGCTTTACGGTAAGCTTCTTCCCACATGCTGCAGCGAATTGAGCGAGTGAACGAATGCTGCCAAGATATCCTTCCCGCTCCATGCGAGCAATCTGTGGTTGAGTACGCCCCATTCTAGCTGCAAGATCGGCCTGAGTAAGGCCACAGTCCTTCCTTGCTTTCGCCAAACGAAGTGCGATTTCCGCCTCTTCCCGCACAGCCTGCATCTTGACAGAGAGAACTGGATCAGCGGCAATAGCCTCTTTCGTCTCCCTGCGTAGACGCTCGCTAGCCTCAATGACCTCTCTGGAAACGAGAGGTTCCTCTATTGCTTTCTTCCTCGTAGTACTCATCTCTCCCTACCTCCACATCCCCTGCTTGACCTGCACCAACCTCTTGCGTGCCAAGTTGATCTCCTTAAGTGGCGTCTCTTTCGTCTTCTTGACGAAGACAACAAGACCATAGATCAAGTTGCCCCCGTTCCAGTAATAGTATAGGATACGTGCCTGTTGGCCGTCATCGTGTCCTCGAATCTCGAAGATTCGTTTCTCCTCATCGACAATACGTCCCTGGGGAAACGCGAGAGTCCCCTTCTCTTCCAGAAACCCAACAAGTTCCCACAGTTCACCTCGCAATTCGAGTGGCAGCTCCGCCATTTCTTCTCTTGCCGGTGAAATCAACACGAACTGCTTCTTCATCCAGTACTCACCATGCCCTCCCGAGACATCGTCCTTGATCTACCGATCAGAATCACGCCAGCAGCCAGTCAACAAAGAACATACCAGTATTGTTATGACAATCACCGAGAAGTCAAGTGCCCGCACGGGAATGACGGAGGGGTGGGGTGGGACAGGACTGGATTCCCGCCTGCGCGGGAAGGACGTGTATCAGGGGACAGACACCGTTCAGCGATGCAACCCCCTGGATATGGAAAAACCCCCATGAAGGGGGAGGGACAAGAAAAGCATGGATTCCCGCCTGCGCGGGAATGACAGAATCACGCGGGAATGACGGATGACGGACTGGATTCCCGCCTGCGCCGAGAGCACCCCTCGTATTGAACTGAAATACTCGGGGGGGGAATGACAGCATGGGGGAATATGAAAAAGACATGACCCTGGCAGCGACCTACTCTTCCAACGGGCTTCCCCATTAGTACCATCGGCGTGTCGGGCTTAACTTCCGTGTTCGGGATGGGAACGGGTGTTTCCCCGACGCTATGACCACCAGAGTCATGTCTCAGATGAAAACAAGAAGGAACTGCAGGCTGCCTGCACCCTCAAAACTGTACGAGCCAATTACGTCCCCGACCTATTAGTACTGGTCAGCTCAACGCATTGCTGCGCTTACACCTCCAGCCTATCAACCTGGTAGTCTACCAGGGGTCTACCTCGTCTTGCGACGATGAGAGATCACGTCTTCGAGTTGGCTTCGCGCTTATATGCCTTCAGCACTTATCCAATGTCGACATAGCTACCCAGCTCCGTGCCCCTGGCGGGACAACTGGTACACCAGCGGTCGACTTCCCGGGGTCCTCTCGTACTACCGGGAAATCTCGTCAAATCTCTAATACATGTGGCGGATAAGGACCGAACTGTCTTACGACGTTCTGAACCCAGCTCGCGTGCCCTTTTAACCGGCGAACAGCCGGACCCTTGGAACCTGCTCCAGCTCCAGGATAGGACGAGCCGACATCGAGGTGCCAAACCCTCCCGTCGATGTGGACTCTCGGGAAGGATAAGCCTGTTATCCCCGAGGTAGCTTTTATCCGTTGAGTGATGGCCATTCCATGCTGCAACCACCAGATCACTAAGCCCCACTTTCGTGTCTGCTCGAGATGTCTCTCTTGCAGTCAAGCTCCCTTATGCCTTTACACTCTATGGCTGATTTCCAAACAGCCTGAGGGAACCTTTGGGCGCCTCCGTTACTCTTTGGGAGGCGACCGCCCCAGTCAAACTGCCCGTCTGACATTGTCCTCCAGCCCGCTGAGGGCGAGGAGTTAGAAGTCTCGTTGAAGAAGGATGGTATCCCAAGGACGACTCCGCTGAGGCCGAAGCCCCAGCTTCCAAGTCTCCCATCTATCCTGTGCAGCCACAACCAAACTTCAATATCAGAGTACAGTAAAGCTCTACGGGGTCTTTCCGTCCTGCCACACGTAGCCCGCATCTGTACGGGCACTGCTATTTCACCGAATCCCTCTTTGAGACAGCGCTCAAGTCGTTACGCCATTCATGCGCGTCGGAACTTGCCCGACAAGGTATTTCGCTACCTTAGGACCGTTATAGTTACGGCCGCCGTTCACTGGGGCTTAAGTTCAGGGCTTCAGGGGACGAATCCCCTTGACTCCTCTCTGTAACCTTCCAGCACCGGGCAGGCGTCAGCCCCTATACGTCGTCTTACGACTTAGCAGAGACCTGTGTTTTTGTTAAACAGTCGCTTGAGCCTATTTCCTGTGGCCTCCTTGCGGAGGCATCCCTTCTTCCGAAGTTACGGGACCTTTTTGCCGAGTTCCTTAAAGAGGGTTCTTTCGCACGCCTTGGGAGTCTACTCCCGATCTACCTGTGTTGGTTTGCGGTACGGTCACCATACTTCTCGTGAGAGGTTTTTCCTGCCAGCATGAACTCAGCTGCTTCGCCTTGCGGCTCCCCATCACAGCTCAGGCACACGGGGAAACGGTTTTGCCAGTCTCCCCACCCTTGCTGATTAGACGCGAACTACCAGCGGTCGCGCTCAGCTTATCCTTCTGTACCACCCCATCCTTCAAACGAAGCATGGCAGCACGGGACTATTAACCCGTTTTCCATCAGCTACGCCTTTCGGCCTCACCTTAGGACCGGCTAACCCTGGGAGGACGAGCCTTCCCCAGGAAACCTTAGATTTCCGGCGAACGAGATTCTCACTCGTTTATGCGCTACTTAAGCCGACATTCTCACTCCGTGGCGCTCCAGCACTCCTTACGGTATGCCTTCTCTGCAGCACGGACGCTCTCCTACCACTCCGCCCTTGCGGGCGAAATCCGCAGCTTCGGTGATAAACTTAGCCCCTCTACATTTTCGGCGCAGGATCACTCGACCAGTGAGCTGTTACGCACTCTTTAAAGGATAGCTGCTTCTGAGCTAACCTCCTGGCTGTTTGAGTAACCCCACATCCTTCGCTAGCACTCAGTTTATCTTAGGGACCTTAGCTGACGGTCTGGGCTGTTCCCCTTTTGACTATGAATCTTAGTACCCACAGTCTCACTAGCAGGATACAGATATGCGGTATTCGGAGTTTGATTGGGTTTGGAAACCTGGTGAGGCCCCTAGTCCATTCAGTGCTCTACCCCCACACACTAATTACCTGCCGCTGCACCTAAATGCATTTCGGAGAGAACCAGCTATTCCCGGGTTCGATTGGAATTTCTCCGCCACCCACAGCTCATCACATAGGATTTTTCCCCTAACGTGTTCGGTCCTCCAGAGCGGGTTAACGCCCCTTCAACCTGTCCATGGGTAGATCACCCGGCTTCGGGTCTACTGCAACCAACTGACGCGCTGTTCACACTCGCTTTCGCTGCGGCTCCGGGGATCTCCCTTAACCTCGCTGGTTGCAATAACTCGTCGGCTCATTCTTCAATAGGCATGCAGTCACCCTGTGGCTTGCGCCACATAGGGCTCCTACCGCTCGTAAGCAATTGGTTTCAGATTCTCTTTCACTCCCCTTCCGGGGTTCTTTTCACCTTTCCCTCGCGGTACTAGTTCACTATCGGTCGCCAGAGTATTTAGCCTTACCACATGGTCGTGGTAGCTTCCCACAAGATTTCTCGTGTCCCGTGGTACTCAGGAACCGTCCCGGGAGTGCTCATGATTTCGCCTACGGGGCTGTCACCCGCTATGGCCCCTCTTTCCAGGGGGTTCGACTATCGTGAGCGTTTGTGACTCCCGCTCCAGGGTGCAACCTGGACTGGTCGGTCCTACAACCCCGCCGTGACAACGCCTGCACGCTATGCGTCACGGTGGTTTAGGCTGTTCCGGGTTCGCTCGCCGCTACTAACGGAATCGCTTGTGCTTTCTGTTCTTCGAGGTACTGAGATGTTTCACTTCCCTCGATTCCCCCTCCTGCCCTATGGATTCAGACAGGAGTCTCCCACCTGCGTGGGAGGGGTTGCCCCATTCGGAAACCCCCGGATCAATGTTTGATTGCAACTCCCCGGGGACTATCGCAGGCTTTCTGCGTCCTTCATCGGCTCTGTGCGCCAAGGCATCCACCAACTGCTCGTTCTTACGTAATTGGCTCGTACAGTTTTCAAGGTGCGGACCAAAGAAGCCGCGTGAAGGTGCGTTTGCACCCTCAAAACTAGACAGTGAGCGGAAAACGGTCAAAAGACGATGCTCCTTGAAAGGAGGTGATCCAGGCGCACGTTCTCGTACACCTACCTTGTTACGACTTAACCCTCCTTACCGGCCACACCTTCGTCACCCAACGGGCAACTTCGGGTGCAACAGACTCGGGTGGTTTGACGGGCGGTGTGTACAAGGCCCGGGAACATATTCACCGCGGTGTAGCTGACCCGCGGTTACTAGCAACTCCATCTTCATGTAGGCGAATTGCAGCCTGCAATCTGAACTGAGGTCGGTTTTGAGAGATTGGCTTCACCTCGCGGTGTTGCGACCCGTTGTACCGACCATTGTCGCATGTGTGTAGCCCTGGACATAAAGGCCATGAGGATTTGACGTCATCCCCTCCTTCCTCCAACTTTTAGCTGGCAGTATCGCTAGGGTGCACCATTGCTGGTTAGCAACTAGCGACAGGGGTTGCGCTCGTTCAAGGACTTAACCTTACATCTCACGACACGAGCTGACGACAACCATGCAGCACCTGTGGATGAGCCATGACCTTGCGGTCATGGGGGGACCAGTTTCTTGGCTCTTTCTCAAGCATGTCAAGCCCAGGTAAGGTTCTTCGCGTAGCGTCGAATTAAACCACATACCTCGCTGCTTGTGCGGGCCCCCGTCAATTCCTTTGAGTTTTAGCCTTGCGGCCGTAGTCCCCAGGTGGGATACTTAACGCGTTAGCTCCGGCACTGAAGGTAACCCCCCAACACCAAGTATCCATCGTTTAGGGCGTGGACTACCAGGGTATCTAATCCTGTTTGCTCCCCACGCTTTCGTATCTTAGCGTCAGAAACTGTCTAGTGAGCCGCCTACGCCGCTGGTGTTCCTCCCGATATCTACGTATTTTACCACTACACCGGGAATTCCGCTCACCTCTCCAGTCCTCAAGCCAGACAGTATCGCGTGCGAACCCAGCGTTGAGCGCTGGACTTTGACACGCGACTTGTGAGGCCGCCTACATACCCTTTACACCCAGTAATTCCGAATAACGCTCGCCCCCTACGTATTACCGCAGCTGCTGGCACGTAGTTGGCTGGGGCTTATTCCAG